>NZ_JAQOSR010000021.1:0-66876 GCF_046718885.1 Bradyrhizobium sp. UFLA01-814
CGTTGCAGGAGACCCTGCAGCTCGACAACATCGCCGTCTACAACAAGCGCGCGACCGGCGAGAAATTCCTGATCAACCCGAACAAGGGCTGAGGATCGAAAACGAAGGGCCGTCCCGACAGGGGCGGCCTTTTTGCTTTGCATAGACCAATTCGGCGAAACGCTGCGTTTCCGGAATTGAACGATCCATGCACTTGCATCTTTCTTGGTGCGCCGGTAGGTGAGGGCCACCAGTTTCACGCGCAACCCGAGGGGAATTTGCTATGGCCTATAACATCGTCACCATCGTCGGCAGCATCCGCAAGCAGAGCTTCTCGCTCAAGATCGCCAATGCACTGGCCAAGCTTGCACCGGCGTCGCTCAAGCTCGATGTGACGACGCTTCAGGAAATTTCCTTCTTCAACCAGGACCTCGAGGCCGCGCCGCCGGCGGACTGGCTCGCCTTCCGAGAGAAGCTGCAGAAGTCGAACGGCGTGCTGTTCGTGACCCCCGAATACAACCGCTCGATCCCGGGCGTGCTGAAGAACGCCATCGACGTCGCCTCGCGGCCCTACGGCAAGAGCTCATTCATCGGCAAGCCGATCGGCATCATCGGCAATTCGCCCGGACCGCTCGGCGGCGTCAGCGCGGTGAAGCACCTGCAGAACATCCTGCCGGGCATTTCCGGCCCGATCCTCGGTCAGCCGGAAGCCTATCTCAACGGCGTCGGCGATGCCTTCGACGACAGCGGCGAACTGACCAAGGAGTCGCTCAAGGGCGTGCTGCAGCAGTACCTCGACGCCTTCGCGGCCTTTATCGAAAAGCAGAACCGCTGAGCAAGAGCCCCGTTCCGATTGAATCGGAACGGGACTCTGAACTTGTTTTGACGCGCTTTCGTTCACGCGAACCGGTATCCACTTCGCTCGAAAACGCTCTGGTTCAGCGTTCGTTAACCCCATGGCCGCATGCTCGCGGCCATGGTTTCCCGCACACGCCTCAAATCGATTCTGACCGGGCTCGCCCTCTATACGCTGGCGGCGCTGATGGTCGGCTATTTCGGCGTCAACGCCTACACCGGCAAATACGGCTTGAACGCGCGGCAGGAGCTCGATCAGGAGATCATCGCGCTGACCTCCGAGCTGGCGCGGCTGAAGAAGGAGCGGGCCGAGGGCGAGCAGCGGGTGTCGCTGTTGCGGTCGGACCGGGTCGATCCCGATATGCTGGACGAGCGTGCGCGCTTCCAGCTCGACTACGCCAATCCGCGTGATCTCGTGCGGATCAACAAGAACTGACGACGCGTTCTCAAATTTCAAAATCATTCGCGTGCTATCACAAAAATGTCGCGCTGCGCTGCAGTGCGGCATAGCAAAATTCCATCGGGCGAACGCAATCCTTCCAAGGCGATTTGAGTTGGGTTAGAGAGGGTTCTCCGACTTCTCTCACCCGGAATTGCCATGGCCGCACCCAAGAAAAGCGTCGCAAAAGAATCAGGGCAGGAGAAGGCCGGTTCTCCCCCCGAATTCACCAAGGAGCAGGAGCTCAAGGCACTGCGGGACATGCTCCTGATCCGGCGCTTCGAGGAGAAGGCCGGTCAACTCTACGGCATGGGCGCGATCGGCGGGTTCTGCCATCTCTATATCGGCCAGGAAGCGGTCGTGGTCGGCATGCAGATGGCGCTGAAGCCGGGCGACGAGGTCATAACCGGCTACCGGGACCACGGCCACATGCTGGCCTGCGACATGGAAGCCAAGGGCGTGATGGCCGAATTGACCGGACGCCGCGGCGGCTATTCCCGCGGCAAGGGCGGCTCCATGCACATGTTCAGCAAGGAGAAGCACTTTTACGGCGGTCACGGAATCGTGGGCGCGCAGGTCTCGCTCGGCACCGGCCTTGCGTTCGCCAACCGCTATCGCGGCAACGATAACGTCAGCGTGACCTATTTCGGCGACGGCGCGGCCAACCAGGGCCAGGTCTACGAAAGCTTCAACATGGCGGAGCTCTGGAAGCTGCCGGTGATCTACGTGATCGAGAACAACCGCTATGCGATGGGCACCTCGGTGTCGCGCGCATCGGCCCAGCAGGATTTCTCCAAGCGCGGCGCCTCCTTCAACATTCCGGGCAAGCAGGTCGACGGCATGGACGTGCGCGCCGTCAAGGCCGCCGCCGATGAGGCCGTGGCCTGGTGCCGCGCCGGCAACGGTCCAATGATTCTGGAGATGCAGACCTACCGCTACCGCGGTCACTCGATGTCCGATCCGGCCAAGTACCGCACGCGCGAGGAGGTCGAGAAGGTGCGTCACGACCAGGACCCGATCGAGCAGGTGCGCAACCGCTTGCTGGCCTCGGGCGCCAGCGAGCAGGATCTGAAGGCGATTGACGCCGAGGTGCGCGAGATCGTCAACGCGGCCGCCGACTTCGCGCAGCACGATCCGGAGCCGGATCCGGCCGAGCTCTATACCGACATCTACCGCTGACCCCACCCGCGCAGACGAATTTCAAGACCGATTTCGGGAGCCGATATGCCCATTCAAGTGCTGATGCCTGCGCTGTCGCCCACCATGGAGAAGGGCAACCTCGCCAAATGGCTGAAAAAGGAAGGCGAGACCATCAAGTCCGGTGACGTCATCGCCGAGATCGAGACCGACAAGGCGACGATGGAGGTCGAGGCAACCGACGAGGGCACGCTCGGCAAGATCCTGATCCCGGAAGGCACCGCCGACGTTGCGGTGAACACGCCGATCGCCACGATTCTCGTCGACGGCGAGAGCGCCGCCGACCTCGCCAAGGCGCCGGCGGCACCAGTGCCGCAGCCGAAGGCCGCCGAGGCCGCGCCGGCCGAAGCCAAGGGGGATGCAAAGGCGGAAGCGCCGCAGCCCGCGGCGAAGGCGCCGGCCGCGCCCGCGACCGAGCCGCTGCCTGATCCGGAAATCCCTGCGGGGACCGAGATGGTCACGCAGACCATTCGCGAGGCGCTGCGCGATGCGATGGCCGAGGAGATGCGCCGCGACGGCGACGTCTTCATCATGGGCGAGGAGGTCGCGGAGTATCAGGGCGCCTACAAGGTGACGCAGGGCCTGTTGCAGGAATTCGGCGCCCGCCGCGTGATCGATACGCCGATCACCGAGCACGGCTTTGCCGGCGTCGGCGTCGGCGCGGCGATGGCGGGCTTGAAGCCGATCGTCGAGTTCATGACTTTCAACTTCGCCATGCAGGCGATCGACCAGATCATCAACTCCGCCGCCAAGACGCTCTATATGTCCGGCGGCCAGATGGGATGCTCGATCGTGTTCCGCGGCCCGAACGGCGCCGCCGCGCGCGTCGCCGCGCAGCACAGCCAGGACTATGCGGCGTGGTACTCGCAGATCCCGGGCCTCAAGGTGATCGCGCCGTATTCGGCCGCCGACTACAAGGGCCTGCTCAAGGCCGCGATCCGCGATCCCAATCCGGTGATCTTCCTCGAGAACGAGGTGCTGTACGGCCACACCGGCGAGGTGCCGAAGCTGGCTGATTTCGTGGTGCCGATCGGCAAGGCGCGGATTGCCCGCGCCGGCAAGGACGTCACCATCGTCTCCTGGGCGATGGGCATGTCCTATGCGCTGAAGGCTGCCGACGAACTCGCCAAGGAAGGCATCGAGGCCGAGGTGGTCGATCTGCGCACCATCCGTCCGATGGACACCGAGACCGTCATCAACTCGGTGAAGAAGACCGGCCGCGCGGTCACGGTCGAGGAGGGCTGGCAGCAGAGCGGCGTCGGCTCCGAGGTCGCCGCGCGCATCATGGAGCACGCCTTCGACTATCTCGACGCGCCGGTGGCGCGCGTCTCCGGCAAGGACGTGCCGATGCCCTATGCCGCCAACCTCGAAAAGCTCGCTCTGCCCTCCGTCGCCGAGGTGGTCGCCGCCGCCAAGGCCGTATCCTACCGGTAACGCCGATGGCCGGTCCCAAGGAGCAGCCGCTGCCGCCTGACGTGATGGGCCGCGACGACGCCATCGAGGTGCTGCGCGCCTTCGTCGTCGATGGCGGCCTGTCGATCGCGTTCCAGCGCGCGTTCGAGGAGCCGGACATGTGGGGGCTGATGCTGGTCGACATCGCCCGTCACGCCGCGCGCGCCTATGCGCGCGAGAGCGAATACACCGAGGACGAGGCGCTCGCGCGCATCGTCGAGATGTTCGAAGCCGAAATCGCCCGGCCGACCGACATGGGCCAAACCAAACCGCGGTCGCAACAAGGTCACTGACAATGCCGATCAATATTCTCATGCCCGCGCTGTCGCCGACGATGGAAAAGGGCAACCTCGCCAAGTGGCTCAAGAAAGAGGGCGACAAGGTCAAGTCCGGCGACGTGATCGCGGAGATCGAGACCGACAAGGCGACGATGGAAGTCGAGGCGGTCGATGAAGGCACGATCGCCAAGATCCTGGTGCCCGAGGGCACCCAGGACGTGCCGGTCAACGACGTCATCGCGGTCATGGCCGGCGACGGCGAGGATGTGAAGGCGGCGGCCAGCGCCGGAGCGGGCGCAGCACCGGCGGCCAAGCCCGCCGAGGCGCCGAAGCCCGCCGCCCAGGCCGCGGCGCCTGCGGCGGCTCCCGCACCGGCGGCGGCGCCCGCGCCGAAGCCGGCCGCAGCGCCGGCAGCGGTGCCGCAGGCCGCTGCACCGGCCGCGCAAGCCAACGGCCACGCGCGGGTGTTCTCATCGCCCCTGGCGCGCCGGCTGGCAAAAGAAGCCGGCATTGATCTCGCCCGCATCACCGGCACCGGCCCGCATGGCCGGGTCATCGCGCGCGACGTCGACGAGGCCAAGTCCGGCAAGGGCCTGAAGGCGCCGGCGGCCGCGCCCGCCGCAGGACCGAGCATCGCGCCGTCGATGTCGGACAAGCAGATCCTCGCGCTGTTCGAGCCGGGCTCCTACGAGGTGGTGCCGCATGACGGCATGCGCCGCACCATCGCGCAGCGTCTCACCGCCTCGGTGCAGAACGTCCCGCACTTCTACCTCACCATCGACTGCGACATCGGCAAGCTGCTCGCCGCGCGCGAGGAGATCAACGCCGCAGCGCCGAAGGACAAGGAGAAGAAGCCGCTCTACAAGATCTCGGTCAACGACTTCGTCATCAAGGCGATGGCGGTCGCGCTGCAGAAGATTCCGAACTGCAACGTCAGCTGGACCGAAGGCGGCATGCTCAAGCACAAGCATTCCGACGTCGGCGTCGCGGTGGCGATGCCGGGCGGCCTGATCACCCCGATCATCCGCAAGGCCGAGACCAAGACGCTCTCGACCATCTCCAACGAGATGAAGGATTTCGCCGCGCGCGCCCGCGCCCGCAAGCTGAAGCCGGAGGAATATCAGGGCGGCACCACCGCGGTCTCCAACCTCGGCATGTACGGCATCAACCACTTCACCGCCGTGATCAATCCGCCGCATGCCTCGATCCTCGCGGTCGGCACCTCGGAGGAGCGTCCGGTGGTGCGCGGCGGCAAGATCGAGATCGCGCACATGATGAGCGTGACCCTGTCGTGCGATCACCGCGCGATCGACGGCGCGCTCGGCGCCGAGCTGATCGGCGCCTTCAAGCAGCTGATCGAAAACCCCGTGATGATGATGGTGTGACGGGCATCCGCCATGTACGCGATCTACGGTCCGTACGTCCTGCTCGCGGCCGTCGCCGTCGCGTTGCTCGTTGCGGTCAACCGCGACCTGATATCGACGATCCAGTTCAGGATCATGATGATCGGCGCCGCGGTGCTGGCGCTGGCGTGGTCCGTGTTCCTCGGTGCGGTATGGCGGGAGTACGGATGAATGGCCGGCACGGCTCGCACGCGCTGGCCCTGGATCTCGCTATTGCTGTCGGCCGCACTGGTGCTCAATCCGGTCGGATTGGATTTTCTACACTCCGCGTTCTTCGCCGGCGAGCAGCTGGCGCGGAACATCGCCCAGCCGATCGTGCTGACGGCCCTGGCCATCATGGCCCTGGTGATCGGGTTCGAATGGCTGGTCAGGTCATTGATCGCAAGAAGCCGCGCCCGCGGCGCCACACGTTGAGTTGAACGGGAGCCGCCATGGCCGACACATCCTTTGACGTCATCATCATCGGCTCCGGCCCGGGCGGCTACGTGACCGCGATCCGCGCCGCGCAGCTCGGCTTCAAGACCGCGATCGTCGAGAAATCCTATCTCGGCGGCATCTGCCTGAACTGGGGCTGCATCCCGACGAAAGCGCTGCTGCGTTCCGCCGAGATCTATCACTACATGCAGCACGCCAAGGATTACGGGCTGTCGGCCGACAACGTCTCGTTCGATCCGAAGGCGGTGGTGCAGCGCTCGCGCGGCGTCTCGAAGCGCCTCAATGACGGCGTCGGCTTCCTGATGAAGAAGAACAAGGTCACGGTGATCTGGGGCGACGCCACGATCGATGCGCCCGGCAAGATCACGGTGAAGAAGTCGGCGGTCGAGGCGCCGAAGGGCGCCAGTGGCGAGGGCACCTATCAGGCCAAGCACATCATCGTGGCGACCGGCGCGCGGCCGCGCGTGCTGCCCGGGCTCGAGCCCGACAAGAAGCTGATCTGGACCTATTTCGAGGCGATGGTGCCGGAGCGGATGCCGAAGTCGCTGCTGGTGGTCGGCTCCGGCGCGATCGGCATCGAGTTCGCCTCGTTCTTCCACACCATGGGTGCCGACGTCACCGTGGTCGAGGTGCTGCCGCAGATTCTCCCGGTCGAGGATGCGGAAATCGCAGGGCTCGCCCGCAAGCGGTTTGAGAAGATGGGGATCAAGATCCTCACCTCGACCAAGGTGACAAAGCTCGAGAAGAAGGCCGACAGCGTGGTTGCGACCATCGACGACGGCAAGGAGAAGCCGCAAGCGGTGGAGTTCGAGCGCGTGATTTCGGCGGTCGGCGTGGTCGGCAATATCGAGAATCTCGGGCTGGAGAAGCTTGGCGTCAAAACCGACCGCGGCTGCATCGTGATCGACGGCCTCGGCAAGACCAACGTTCCCGGCATCTATGCGATCGGCGACGTCGCGGGGCCGCCGATGCTCGCGCACAAGGCCGAGCATGAAGGCGTGATCTGCATCGAGGCGATCAAGGGCCTGCATCCGCATCCGATGGACAAGCTGATGATCCCGGGCTGCACCTACTGCAACCCGCAGGTCGCCTCCGTCGGCCTCACCGAGGCCAACGCCAAGGAAGGCGGCCGCGAGATCCGCGTCGGCCGCTTTCCCTTCGTCGGCAACGGCAAGGCGATTGCGCTCGGCGAGGACCAGGGCCTCGTCAAGGTGATCTTCGACAAGAAGACCGGACAGCTGCTCGGCGCCCACATGATCGGCGCCGAGGTCACCGAGCTGATCCAGGGCTATGTGGTGGCGATGAATCTGGAGACCACGGAAGAGGAATTGATGCACACAGTATTCCCGCATCCGACCTTGTCGGAGATGATGAAGGAAGCGGTGCTCGACGCCTACGGGCGCGTGCTGAATATCTAGTCTCAGCTCCGTCATCCTGAGGTGCGAGCGCAGCGAGCCTCGAAGGATGCACGGCCGAGACCTAGCAGCCGGGCTCGTCGCCCTTCGAGACGCGCTTCGCGCTCCTCAGGGTGACGGATCCGGCAGGGAAGAACTCACGAAGAACAAGAAGGACAGAATCTCGTGAAAGACAACGACAACCTCACCATCGAACGCCCGACCTTCGTCACCCATCTCGAATGCGCGATGGACGGCGATCATTATCCCGCTGACCAGGTGCACAACCTCTCCAAGGCCGGCAAGCCGCTGCTGGTGCGCTACGACCTCGCCGGGGTGAAGAAGGCGCTGACGAAGGATGCGCTGGCCCAGCGTCCTGCCGATCTGTGGCGCTACCGCGAGCTGCTGCCGGTGCGTAAATCCAAGGACATCGTCTCGCTCGGCGAAGTCACGACGCCGCTGATCCGGCTGCCGCGGCTCGGCGCAAAGCTTGGTGGCGGCGAGATCATTGTGAAAGATGAAGGCCGGCTGCCGACCGGCTCGTTCAAGGCACGCGGCCTCGTGATGGCGGTGTCGATGGGCAAGGCGCTCGGCATCAAGCACATGGCGATGCCGACCAACGGCAATGCCGGCGCGGCGCTGGCGGCCTATGCCACCTCCTGCGGCATCAAGACCACGATCTTCTGTCCGGCGGACACGCCGGAGGTGAATGTCAGCGAGATCGAGCTGCAGGGCGCAACCGTCTATCGCGTCAACGGCTATATCGACGACTGCGGCAAGATCGTCGGCGAGGGAAAAGCGAAAGTCGGCTGGTTCGACACCTCGACCCTGAAGGAGCCGTACCGGATCGAGGGCAAGAAGACGATGGGCCTCGAGCTCGCCGAGCAGCTCGGCTGGGACGTGCCCGACGTGATCTTCTATCCGACCGGCGGCGGCACCGGCCTGATCGGGATGTGGAAGGCGTTCGACGAGCTCGAGAAGATCGGCTTCATCGGAAGCAAGCGCCCGCGCATGGTCGCGGTGCAGGCCTCCGGCTGCGCGCCGATGGTGCGGGCCTATGAGGCCGGCACCGAACACGCTGCGCGCTGGGAAGATGCGCACACCATCGCTTCGGGCATCCGCGTGCCGCAGGCGATCGGCGACTTCCTCATTTTGCGCGCGGTGCGCGAGAGCAAGGGCTTTGCGATCGCCGTCGATGACGACAAGATCAGCGCCGCCCTCAACGAGGTCGCGCGCGAGGAGGGGCTGTTGCTGTGCCCCGAGGGCGCCGCGACCTATGCCGCCTACAAGGCGAGCCTCGCCGACGGCCGTGTCAGCAAGACCGACCGCGTGATGCTGTTCAACTGCGCCAGCGGCCTGAAATACCCGCTGCCGCCGATCACCCGCACGCTCGACCGGCACAAGCCGATCGACTTCTCGCAGTTCTGACGCCTCATTCGAAGGGCCATCTTGTCGAGAGGTGGCCCTTCAAAAATAATTGGAAACAAGAAAATTGAGGGAGAGCGTGATGCGGAAGCTGGTTCTGGCCGTGTTGGCGATGTTGGCGTTGACGGGGACCGTTTCCGCGGAAACCTATCCCGCGCACCCGATCACCATCGTGGTGCCGTTTGCTGCCGGTGGCCCCTCGGATGCGATGGCGCGCATCCTCGGCGAGCGCATGAAGCAGTCGCTGGGCGAGGTGCTTCTGATCGAGAACGTGACCGGGGCGGGCGGCTCGATCGGCGTCGGCCGTGCGGTGCGCTCGGCGCCCGACGGCTACACCATCTCGTTCGGCCATCTCGGCACCCATGTCGCCAACGGCGCGATCTACAAGCTCGGCTACGACCTCGTCACCGATCTCGAGCCGGTGGTGCTGCTGCCGAGCAACCCGATGATCATCGTCAGCAAGAACGCCGTGCCGGCGAAATCGCTGAAGGAATTGCTGGAGTGGCTGAAGTCGCGGCCGGCGCCGCCGACCGCGGGTACCGCCGGCGCCGGCAGCGGCAGCCATATCGCCGGGCTCTATTTCGAGAACGTCTCCGGCATCAAGCTGCAATATGTGCCGTATCGCGGCACCGGGCCGGCGCTGAACGACCTCGTCGCCGGCCAGATCGACATCATCGTCGACCAGACCTCGAACTCGATCAACCAGGTCCGCGCCGGCAATATCCGCGCCTATGCGGTCACCGATTCCAAGCGGGTCGCGAATGCGCCCGACGTTCCGACGGTGGACGAGGCCGGTCTGCCGGGCTTCCACATGACGCTGTGGTCCGGCCTCTGGGTGCCGAAGGGCACCCCGAAGGAGATCGTGGCCAAGCTCAACGCCGCAGCGGTCGAGGCGATGGCCGATCCGGCCGTGCAAAAGCAACTCGAGAATTTGGGCTTGCAGATGCCGCCGAAGGACCAGCTCACGCCGGAAGCGCTCGGGGCCTGGCAAAAGGCGGAAATCGCAAAATGGTGGCCGATGATCAAGGCCGTCAACGTGAAGGTGGATTGAACCGCGATCTCTCCGCGTCGTCCCGGCCCCCGTGCGCAATTGCGCACTAGGCCGGGGCGATGCTGGATTATTGCGACGGCATTGTCTCAGCCGGCGCCGCATTGCTCTCCTGCGTCACGACGCGCTCGCCGTTCTTGGCCACCGCGGTGCCGGCGTCCTCGAACCGCGCCTGGTAGACCGCGAAATTCTCCATCACGCGCTGGACGTAGTTGCGCGTCTCCGAGATCGGGATCCGCTCCACCCAGTCGACCGGATCGACCTTGGGATCGCGCGGGTTGCCATAGGCCTTGATCCAGTCGCGAACGCGCCCGCGGCCGGCGTTGTAGCCGGCAAAGGTCATGATGTGGCAGTTGCGATATTCCGACAGCAACGCGCTGAGCTCGGCTGCGCCCATCTGGGTGTTGTAGACGGGATCGGACACCATCCGGGTCCAGTCATAGCTGACGCCGAAGCGCTTGGCGGTGTCGCGGCCGGCTTCGGGAGTCACCTGCATCAGGCCGACGGCATTGGCCGCCGACTTGTCGCGCTGGTCGAACGCGCTTTCGGTACGCGCGATCGAGTAGGTCATGCTGCGCCCGATATCGGGGGCGATCGGCGTGTGCTTGGGAATGCCGATCACCGGGAAGGCGTAATGGTCGAAGGCAAAGCCGCGCGCGAGCGCGATCTTGCCGATCTGCAGCATGGCGCGGGCATCGTTGCGGCGGCCGGTGAGCTCGCCGAGCGCTTCGAGCATCCCGACATCGGTGCTTTCCTCGGCGAGGTCGGCCGCGAAATAGAGCACGATGTCGGGCTCGCCGATCGCATAGAGCATATCGGCGGCGCGGACGCGCTCATCCGCCGCCATGCTGCCGGCGCTGGCGGCCGGCGAGGGCGCGCGCAGCTCGACGCCACCATCACGGCCGAGCCTGGCCAGCGCGAGCTGACCGTAATAGGCCGTCGGGTAGCGCGCGGCGGCCTGGTAATCGGCCCGCATCGCCGCGGAATTGCCAAGTGCCTCGGCGGCGCGGCCGCGCCAATAGGCGGCGCGCGCCAGCACGGTCGGGTTGGTCTGGCCCTCGTCGATATGCGCGAAATGCGCCGCGGCGATCCTGGCGTCGTTGAGATAGCGCAGCGCGATCCAGCCGCGCATGAAGTGCATGTCGGAGCGGTAATAAGGATTGTCCGGCGCCGCCGCGGGCCGGATCACGTCATAGGCCGCCTGGTACTCGCCCTGGTCGAGCAGCTTGCGGGAGAGGATGCGGCGCTCGCGCCACCACTGGTCGGTGTCCTGCTGCGCCATCGTCTCGGGCTCAGCCGCGATCGTCACGCGCGCGGCTTCGTCGACCTTGTTCTTCGCAAGCAGCCATTGAATTCGGCACAGCGTGTAGCCGAGATCGCGGCGGGCATCGGCCGGTACATCGTTGAGTGTGTCCTCTGCCTTGCTGGATTGTCCGCGGACCGCGCCACAGGCTTTCACGATCGCCAGATCGTCGCTGCCGAGCCGCTGTGCCGCGCGCCGCGCGCCGGCGAGGTCCTTGGCGCCGATCCGCTTGTCCATGCGCGCCCGATGGTCGTCGCGCGTCAGCAGGTCCTTGAACGCATCATAGGCGTCGCTCTCGGTGCGATCGGACAGCTCCTCCGAGCGCCAGGCTTCGCGCACCAGGCGGGTGGCGCCGTCGCGGTCGCCTTCGGCCAGCAGCGTGCGGGCAAGCGCGAACTTGCCCTTGGCGCTGATCGGCTGATCGAGGGTGAAGCCGTGCACCGTGGCCGGATCGCTGCGCTCCTGCCACATCCGCGCTTCGGCGCGCTTGCGCAACAGCGTGACGCTTGGCCAATCCGGATTGGCCGTCACGAATGCCGCATAGCGGGTGAACGGCGCGCTCGATTCCGAGTGGCGCAGCAGATACCACTCGACGAGTTTTCGCCCGACCGGGTCGGTGATCTTGGCCTGGATGTCGGTCGCGTCGCTGGTCTTGCCTCTGCGCGCGGCGAGGATCGCGTCCCTGATCGTGGCGAGATCGCCCGACAATTGCGGCCCGGCGGGCTTCTCCGGCTCGGGCGCCTTCTCAGCGGATTTGGAAGGAGCGGATTTGGCCTTCGCGGATTTCCGCTTGTCGGCGCCATGTCTGGCGTGCCGCCGCTTGCCGGAGGCACTCTCGCGCGCGGCCTTGCCGCCATGCGCCTTCTTGTCCCCGTGGCCGCTCTTGGCCTGGTGCTGGTGATGCGGCTTGGCGGTCGCCTGGACCGGAAGCAGCGCGAGCGCGGCGGCGGTGGCGAAGCACGCCAGCGGACGTAGGCAACGGTTCATTCCCTGGTCCCCCCTGAGAAACCATGAGGCACAACAGAACGCGTCATACGGCGGCACAACCGCCGCAGATTATCACTACCCTCGATTCTCGAGTGTTAATGCTGCTGCAACTCAACAGGGAAAACACGGCGAAATATGGAATATGACGTGTGGAACCCGCGGGAACCGGGGTTTTTACGGGCGGAAACGGACAGGCCGCACCGTGCTTTGACCGGTTCCTCCTGAGTTGTATCGTCGTTGCGAACACGCGTGGGGGCTGCCGATGTTACTGACAGATCAATTTTCGCCAGCTGGTGCGCCATGACGGCACGCCTCAGAACCATCCTCGACGGCGGCCGCTATTTCGAAGGCCCGCGCTGGCATCGCGGGCGGCTCTGGTTCGTCGATTGCATGGCGCGGACGCTTCTGAGCATCAGCCCGTCGGGCGAGTTGCAGGAGCATGCTGCGCTGACCGACGACACGCCGTGTGGTCTCGGCGTACTGCCTGATGGCGACATCGTCGTGCTGACGATGTTCAGGAAGCGGCTGCTGCGGTTTTCCGACGGAGCGCTGTCGCTCTATGCCGATCTCTCCGAGGTCGCGAACGGCACGATCGACGACATGATCATCGACGGGCAGGGACGCGCCTATGTCGGCGATCTCGGCTTCAACCTGCCGCCGCCGGAGCGCCGCGGTGCGTTCGGCCGGATCATCCTCGTGACGCCCGACGGCAGTGCGCGCGTCGTCGCGGAAGGCTTGCGGTTTCCCAACGGCATTGCGGTCTCCTCCGACCATCGCCGGCTCGTCGTTGCCGAAATGGATGGCGCAGGTCTCGCCGATTACGACATCGCGCCGGACGGCGGCCTGAGCCTGCGCGGGCGGTTCGGCAGCATCAACGACCCCGACGGCATCTGCCTCGATGCCGACGGGGCGACCTGGGTCGCGTCTTTTACGGAGGATGCTTTTGTCCGGATCGATCGCACCGGTGTGGAGCGTGAGCGCATCACGCTGTCCGGCCGCCGCGCGCTTGCCTGCGCGCTCGGAGGCGCGGACCGCAGGACGCTGTTCTGCCTGAGCGCGGAGACGTCCTACGAGGAGCTACGCAAGGGCAGGTCCACGTCGCGGATCGACGTGGTCGAGGTCGACACGCCGGGTGATGGCTATCCCTGAGCCGCGACCGCAGGCGCGTCTCACTTCTTCTTTTTCTTCTCTTTCCTCTTCAGGATATCGGCCTGGCTCCTGAAGGCGCGGGCGAGGGAGCGCATCTGGTTGGCGACAAGTGCGTCGGCCGTCGTCAATGCAACCCGCTCCGCGGTCTGCGCCTGCTTGCGAATTGCCTTGGCCATTTTCATGAAGGAACCAATCGCGCCGCGTCGCTCCGGTTCCTGCACGAGCGACTGCGTCTTGATCTCGGGGCCTTGAGTTTCGTTCTCGTTTCGTTCATATTGGCGCGCTCCGGGAGAGTGCCGCCATGGACGCCGAGCGAGACCGCGAAATCATCAGGCTGTGGAACGAACTCCGCCGGCTACAGCGCGAGGGGCGTCCGACGGCGTTGCTGGTCCGCCGGATCGAGAAGGCGCTCGCGGAACGCGAGCAGGAGGCGGCCTGAAACTCTCGTCTTGCCGCGTCCCCCCTGCGCGAAAACGGTCTAGCGCCCGCCGTCCGGCCCCATGATCAGATTCGGCAGCCAGGTCGAGATCTGCGGAAAGAAGCAGAGTAACAGCACTGCGAACATCATCAGCAGCACGAACGGCAGCGTGCCCCAGATCACCTCGCTCAAGGGGATGTCGGGCGCGACGTTGCGGATCACGAAGATGTTGAGGCCGACCGGCGGATGGATCAGCCCCATCTCCATCACGATGGTCATGACGACGCCGAACCAGATGATGTCGAACTCGGCCGCGCGCAGCGGCGGCAGGATGATCGGCGCGGTCATCAGGATGATCGAGACCGGCGGCAGGAAGAAGCCGAGCACGATCACCATCACGAGGATCGCAAACAAGAGCTCCCAGCGCGGCAGGTGCATTGCGACGATCGCTTCCGCCGCCGACTGCGAGATGTGCAGGTAGCTCATCACATAAGAATAGAGCAGTGACATGCCGATGATCAGCATCAGCATGGTGGACTCGCGGATGGTCGATTTCAGGATCGGCGACAGGTCGCTGGGTGTCCACACGCTGTAGATCACGGCGATCAGCCCGAGCGCCAGGAGGCCGCCGAGGCCGGCGGTTTCCGATGGCGTGGCGTAGCCGCCATAGAGCGCGATCATCACGCCGGTCAGCAGCAGCACGAACGGGATCACGCGCGGCAGCGCGCTGAAGCGCTCGGCCATGGTGAATTCGTCATGCTGCAGGATCGCCGCGTCCTTGCCGGTCGCGTCATAGACGGCGCGGGCCATGGCGTATTCCTTGCGGAAGCGGAATACGGCGTAGAAACCGAACAGCGTCACCAGCAGCAGGCCGGGGCCGATGCCGGCGAGAAACAGCCGTCCCAGCGATTTCTCGGCTGCGACGGCGAACAGGATCATCGTGATCGAGGGCGGCAGCAGGATGCCGAGCGTGCCGCCGGCGGCAATGATCCCTGCGGCAAAGCCGCCGGAATAGCCGCGCTTGCGCATCTCCGGAATGCCGGCCGAACCGATTGCCGAGCAGGTCGCCGGCGAGGAGCCGGCCATCGCCGCGAACAGGGCGCAGGCGAACACGTTGGCGACGCCGAGGCCGCCGGGCACGCGGTGCAGCCAGGCGTGCAGCGCCGAATAGAGATCCTGGCCGGCGCGCGATTTGCCGATCGCCGCGCCCTTCAGGATAAACAGCGGGATCGACAGCAGCGTGATCGAGGCCATCTCCTCGTAGACGTTCTGCGTCACCGTATCGAGCGAGGCCGCCGGCATGAAGATCGCCATGAACACGACCGCGACGGCACCGAGCGCGAACGCGATCGGCATGCCGGAGAACATCGCAAACAGGGTGGCAAGTCCGTAGGAGATACCAATACCAAACACGGTCATCGGCGTGCACCACCCGTCAGCGGAATGATGATTTGCAGGAGGATCTGCACGCAGAGCAGCGTCATGCCCAGCGCCATCAGCACGTAGGGGATGGCCAGCGGCGGCGACCACATCGAGTTGGACACCTGGCCGTCGACATAGGCCTCATGCGCCAGGGTCCAGGACTTCCAGGCGAAGAAGGCACAGAACGCGAAGCTCGCGACATCGACCAGCCACAGCCTGATGGCATTGGCGCGCGCCGAGAGCAGCCCGACGAACGCCTCGATGCTGACATGGCCGCGCTGGCTCTGCACATAGGCCGAGGTCATGAAGGTGGCGCCGACCAGGAGGAACACGGCGGCCTCGTCCTGCCAGTAGTTCGGGCTGTGGAACAGGGCGCGGCCGAGCACGCTGTAGCTCAGGATCACGCAGGCCGCGACCAGGGCGAGGGCGGCGAACACCACGATGATGTTGTTGCAGATGGACAGCGCGCGCCCAAGCAAGGCCACGGGCGTGTTGCCCGCGGCGATGCTTGCGGTTTCGGCCTGATCCGCTACCGGACCATGCATCATGCGGCGACGTCGCTTGCGAGCTTCAAAAGGTTGGCGGCGGTGGCGGTCTTGGCGCCGTAATCCTTCCACGCGGTATCGCGCGCGATGTCGCGCCACTTGCCGACAATGGTCGCATCGAGCGCGCTGACCTTGGCGCCGGCCTTCTCATAGACCTTGGCGACTTCGGTATCGTCGTCCTGCGCTCCCTTGCGGCCGAACGCCTCGAGCTCGGTGCCGACGGCGAGGATGATGTCCTGCTGGTTTTTCGGCAGCTTGTCGAAGATCGCCTTCGACATCATCAACGGCTCCAGCATGAACCAGTAGGAGGCGCCGGCGCCCGAGGTCAGCGATTTCGCGACCTCCTCGAGGCGGAACGAGATCAGGCTGGTGGAGGAGGTGATGCCGGCGTCGCAGGCGCCGGTCTGCATCGCGGCGTAGAGCTCGTTCGAGGGCACCGAGAGCACGGCGGCGCCGGCGGTCTGCAGCACCATATCCATCTCGCGCGAGCCACCGCGCACCTTGAGGCCCTTGGCATCTTCAGGCGCCACGATCGCCTTGGAGCGGCTGGCGACGCCGCCGGCCTGCCAGACCCAGGAAATCAGCAGAATGCCCTTGTCGGCGAGGAAGTCGGTCAGCGCCTTGCCGACCGGCTCCTTCTTCCAGCGCAGGCCCTGATCGTAGGTGGTGACGAGGCCCGGCATCAGGCCGATATTGGTCTCCGGCAATTCGCCGCCGGCATAAGGCATCGGATACAGGCTGAGATCGAGCGCGCCCTTGCGCATCGCCGAGAACTGCGCGTTGGTCTTGATCAGCGACGAGTTCGGGTAGACCTCGGCGGTGAGGTCGCCGCCCGAGCGCTTGGCGACCTCGGCCGCGAACATCCTGCACAGCCGGTCGCGGAAGTCGCCCTTGTCGATGGTGCCGCCGGGGAACTGGTGGGAGATCTTCAGCGTGGTCGCGGCATGCGCGGTCCCGATGCCCATCCGCAGGACGGCGGGTGCGGCGAGGGCGGAAGCAAGGACGTGGCGGCGTGTAAGCATGGTTCTCCCCTGAGAGCTTCTTGAGTGGCTGTTAGGCCGGCGCGGAGCTTTAGCTTAGCCGGTCTTCGCGTGAATATTCTCTAGTCTGATAGTTCGAGGCGACCTGATAGTGCGAGCCAATACGGGGCTGCAAGTCCTGACGTTCAAGTCCTGACATTCAAGCCTTGCCGTTGTTGCGGCGCACACTGATGCGCGGTGACGCCGCGTCGTCACGCAACCGTCGCGCGACCAGCCGCCGGGCGACCCGCAGCCGTGCTGCTTCAAGAATTCGTTATTGGAGGTAACGACGGCCGGCGCAAGTGCGTCGAGCAGAGAGCGGCAAGTCGTCGCGCTCACATTCGACCACACAAGGGATCATCACCATGACCACCAAGACCCGCCTCGGCCTTTCCGCCGCGCTGCTCTCGTTCAGCCTCGCGCTGGCGCCCGCCGCCTTCGCTCAGGACAAGATGGGCAAGGATGACGCGATGAAGAAGGAAGACACGATGTCCAAGGATGCCATGAAGAAGGACGGTGGCATGATGAAGAAGGACGACGCCATGAAGAAGGACGGCGGCGCGATGATGAAGAAAGACGACGGCATGAAGAAGAACTGACTGCCGTCATCGCCCGCTGTCCGCAGGCCCGCCGCTCTGGCGGGCCTGGTTGCGCCTTAGCGCTTCTTCTTGCCGCGCTCCTTGCGTGCCGCGTAGCGGGCATCGCGCTTGGCCTTCTGCTCGGCGAGCAGCGCCTCCTCGCGGGCGGTTTCCTCTTCCTTTTCGCGCGCAATGCGGGCGGCCTCGGCGGCTGCGGCCTCTTCCTCGCGGCGCTTCTGCTCGGCCTTTTCGGCCTCACGGGTTTCCTTGGCCTTGGCGCGGCGGTCGGCGATCGCCGCGCGCTCCTCGGCACGTGCCTTCACAGTGGGATCGTCAGCTCCCGGCTGGGAGCGAAACTTGTTGAGGAGGTTTTGCCGCGCCTGCAGGGCCGCTTTCTGGCGGTCGGCAAAACCCGGTTCCTTGAAGCCACTCATAGAGGAAGCCTTGCTGCTTTCTGTTCGGGTGATGGATGGGGTTGGTTCGGCGTTTCAATAAGTGAATGGCGACGAAATTGCCAGTGGCGAACGGAGGGCTGTGGAGCAAGGGAGATATGAGCCAGCGTCAAGCGGCCATCGTTCGCCCCGCGGACGCGTGGTGAGTGGCTGGTCACCAAGGGCTATCGAACAAGGGCTGTTGAAAAGTTCAGCCGCGCTGGAGGTGCTCGCGTCGTCCATTACCCAGGACCTTGGCGACCGTCTCAGCGGTCATCGCGCTCCGGTCCGAGGCGCGCTGGGCTTCCAGCCTGTCGCGCGCCTTTTCGGCGATCAGCAGGCTGATCAGCTGCAGCCTGCTGCTCTCATCGACAGCCTCCGAGAGCAACTGCCTGTAACGCTGGTAGTTGTACGTCGTTGCTTCTTGTTCGCTCATCGGCACGCCCCGCACACGCGCTCCACTTCAGCGAGCACTCTTTCGCGAGTCGCCCCTGGCGCGCAACGGAATTGCGGTGCCGACGGCCGCGGCCGTGCATTTCGTAGTGCGACTGTTGCAGAATTGATCGCACGCAACCGTGCAAACGGTCATGATGCGGACCGTGGCAATCGGGAACCGAAGCTGGCATGAGCGAATCCGACGACGGAGGCAGCAGAAGGGGCGCGCTGATCGGACTGCTGGTCGCAGCGGTCATGCTCGCGGTCGGCCTCTGGCTCGCGCATGACCTCACGGCGGCGAGCAAGATGCAGGACTGCCTGATGTCGGGCCGGACCAACTGTAATGTGATCGAGCCGGCGCGCTGACCCCGTCTTGCGGCAGTGCAATATCGATCCCACATCAAGCCCAAAGACTCGGGCTGAACTGTTTGATCCCGGCTGTGATTCCGATCACACGCGGACAGGCGGGCTGCCTCGACTCCCAGAGATCGGCGGGAACCAAGGCCATGATGTCCAAGCTGTGGTCCGGAAAGGGCGCGGCGCTGGCTGCCGCAGGCGCGGCGGGTGCCGTTTTGTTGGCGTATCTATCCCTGACGCTGGCGTCGCCCGAGCCGGTGTCCAATGCGGCGCTCGGGCCGGAATGGCAATGCAGCCGGGTCGCCTTCGTGCTGACCACCTGCACCCGGGCGACCGAGGCGGAGGCTGAGGCCAAGCCGCAGGGCGAGGCCAAGGCGATCCCGGTGCGGGCGAAGGACGATTGTCCGCCGGAGCTCTAGATCTTTTTCTGGCGCGTTGTCCGCACGCGAGGCGGTGCCGATTTCGCTGGAAGGCGCGCCGGCCGGGCCGCCGCAGCGGCCGCATTTCAGGTTATTTCTTGGTGGCACCGCGCGGCTTGATCGACAGGCCGAGGCGCATGGCCATCTTCTTGATCCGCTCCGGCGAGCGGCCGGTCGCCTTCACGACCTCCTCCAGCGACTTTGAGGAGCGTGCCAGTTCCATCAGTCGTCGGTCCTCCTTGAACGACCACCGCGGCTTTCGGGCCATCTTGTTGGTATCCTTGTGCATTGCTGGGCAACAAAGCCGCCAGGCGGGGTCGCCTGACGGCCTTGCCGGTGTGGGCCCGGACCTTGGGGAAATGTCCGGTGGATAAGCAATACTGCTTCCGAATAAGGTCGCAATTGAAACCAGAATTTAACCTAACCGATCAAGGTTACTCGGATAGAGCGTGGCAGGAGGCCTTATGCGCAAGGTCGCCATTTTGAGTGCCGCAGCATTTTTACTGTCCGGTTGCTGGTCCGACCCGGAGGTCACGGGATCGACCAACAGCTGTGCGGCCAATCTTTACAGTCAGTACAATCCCAAGGTCATGGATCAGTGCGTCAACGCCTGCATCAAATGCGACCGGGGCAACGTTACGACCTGCACGACCTCCTGCACGCTGAAGGGCGCGCGGTAATCGATCCCGCGCACCTGATGCCAGCGAGGCCTCGTCGCGTCACGCCAACGGGCCGCCTTGCGTGGCGCGATGATCGCCTTTATCGCGTCTGGGCAGCGGCGCCGTCGGCGCGCCGGACACTGAAAGCGTGGAACAGGGCGCGATGAGCGGGCTTTCCTATGTCGCGGTCGACTGGGGCACCAGCAGCTTCCGGCTCTGGCTGATGAGTGCCGGTGGCAAGGTGCTCGGTGAGCGCCGCAGCGATGAAGGCATGACCGCGGCCGCCAGGACCGGTTTTGCGGCCGTGCTACAATCGCATCTCGATGCGCTGGGCGCGGCGGCCGACCTGCCGGTCGTGATCTGCGGCATGGCGGGCGCGCGGCAGGGCTGGGTCGAGGCCGGCTATATCGATACGCCGGCGCATCTCTCGGACATCCTCAAGGGCGCCGTCGTTGTCAGCGGGCAGCCGCGCGATATCCGTATCCTGCCTGGGATTGCGCAGCGTGCTACCGCCGCGCCCGACGTCATGCGGGGCGAGGAGACCCAGCTGCTGGGTGCGCTCGGCTTGAACGCACCGGGCGAGGCGCTCGTCTGCATGCCGGGAACGCATTCCAAATGGGTCAGGGTCCGCGGCGGAACGGTCGAGCGCTTTGCGACCTTCATGACCGGAGAGTTGTTCAGCGCGGTCGCGCGCGACACCATCCTGTCGCACGCCGTCGCCGGCGCAGAGGAGGTGGTTGACGGCGATGCGTTCCGCGCGGCCGTCGCGGAGGCCTTCGCGGCGCCGGCGCTGTCGGCCAATCTGCTGTTTCGCGTGCGATCGCGGCAGCTGTTGTTCGGCGGCAGCGCCGAGGCCGCGCGTGAGACGATCTCGGGTACGCTGATCGGCGTCGAGCTGGCGGCGGGCCTTGCGGAGCGAAAGCAGGGAGCGCCGGTTACGCTGATTGCCTCGGGCCGGTTGCAGCGCCTCTATCAGATGGCGCTCGAATGCCTTTTGATTCCGCTCGATGCCGTGGACGCGGAGGAGGCGGTTCGCCGTGGTCTCGCCGGCGCGGCGGCGGCGATCTGGAAGAACTGAGGGATCAACGCATGAGCATTCCATTTCCGCCGATGAAGCGACCGCTGGTCGCGATCCTGCGCGGCGTCAAGCCGGACGAGGTGCCGGGCATCGTCAGCGCGCTGCTCGACGCCGGCATGACCGCGATCGAGATTCCGCTGAACTCGCCCGAGCCGTTCCGCTCGATCGAGATCGCGGCGAAGCGCGCGCCGGCCGATGTTCTGATCGGCGCCGGCACGGTGCTGACTGCAGCAGACGTCGATCGCCTGCACGACGTCGGCGGCCGCCTCATGGTGTCGCCGAATGTCGATGTCGAGGTGCTGGCGCGGGCGCGGGACCATGCGATGATCACGATGCCCGGCGTGTTCTCGCCGACGGAAGCGCTGCTCGCCGCGCGCGCGGGAGCGTCGAGCCTGAAGTTCTTTCCGGCCAGCGTGCTCGGCGCCGCCGGTATCACCGCGATCCGCGCCGTGCTGCCGCCGGATGTGATGATCGCCGCGGTCGGCGGCGTCTCGGACCAGAATTTCGCCGAGTATGTGAAGGCGGGCATTCGCGCCTTCGGTCTCGGCAGCAGCCTCTACAAGCCGGGCATGACGGCCGCGGATATTGCGGCCAGGGCAAGGGTGACGATCGAGGCGTATGATGCGGCCGTGCAGGGCGCCGGCTAGGCTCGGTGCTTTTTGGCAAGCGCGCTAATCGTCCCGTTTGCCGCCGTCGATCACCCTGAACAGCGGCGCCGCCTCACGCGGATTCTCAAGCAGCTCTTCGACCATGGCGATCGCGGCCGCGACGTATTTCCCGGTCGCGGCGTCCAGCGGCCGTTCGGCTTCGTCTGACAGCGCGAGCTTGGCGCCTTCGAGCAGCTTGCGGGTGCGGACGGCGGACTCGTCGCCGGCGGTGAGGGCGGCGCGCGCGATCGATCGCAGCACGAACAGTTCGCCCTCCAGCCGCAGCAGGCGGTCGTTCAGCTTGCTCAGGACGGTGTTCAGGTTCCGCATGACGCGCTCTCCGGGCATTGGACCCGTCTTGCATACACGGTCATTCCTGACGAAATTCTTGTGGCGGCCACGCACCATTTGGTTGGTTGAACGGCGTCTCCGGTCTCTTCATGTTCCCGATGGTCCGGGCGTTGTCATTTGACGAAAGCATCTATGGCCCTAATAGAATGGCCGCGGTTCGACGCCGCCCGGGAAGCGCGTCAATTTCACCCCATCGCGACGAGGGAATAGATATGAGGATTGCCGTCGAAACGACCGTTGCCGCGCCGATCGCGGATGTCTGGCGCGCCTACACGACACCCGACGACATCAAGCAGTGGAACGCGGCTTCCGACGATTGGCACACGACCGCCGCGACCGTCGACCTGCGCACCGGCGGCGCCTTCTCGTCGCGGATGGAAGCCAAGGACGGCAGCATGGGGTTCGATTTCGCCGGCACCTACACCAGGGTCGAGGAGCCCCGTCTGCTCGAATATTCCTTCGGCGATCGCAGCGCGCAGGTCGCATTCACGCCGGAGACCGGCGGCGTCAAGGTGCAGGTCAGCTTCGATAGCGAGGATACCCATTCGGTCGAGCAGCAGCGCGGCGGTTGGCAGGCGATCCTGGATAACTTCAAGCGTTACGTCGAAGCCAAGCGGCGGTCCTGATTCGGCGACTGGAGAGCGGCGTGACGTTGAAGCGACCGCGCGCGGCGTGATCGCTGCGTGCTGCGTCCGCATCGCTCGCTTGATGTTTTTAGTCGTGCGAATCCTCATCGAGGAAAAAGGACGATCCCGGAATCGTCCATCGCGGTCCCTGCTATATCGACGACCGCGGAGGGCACTCACAATCCCCTAAGAACGCATTCTTGGATTAAGAAATTGCGAAGCGCGCTGCCGGCGCTCACGGCAAGTGTTGGAACCTGCAACGCACGAACAGAAAGCGATCGGTCTCTCAATCGCCGTCGGAACTTTGTTCACGCACGGAGAACTACGGAATCGTTCGTGCGCTGAGTGATAAAGACGGCGACTGATTTCACGGCACACGGCGAACACTAAAAAAGAAAGGCCTCAGCGCGTGGGCCACGCTGAGGCCAAGTAGACACTTTGGTCGTGAGGCACCGTCGCCGGCGCCTCGGTGCCTAACTTATCTTCGTTTCTGTGTTTCCAAATGGCCCATTTGGGCCATGCCGCGTGATAGCCAATTTGGGACATGCGCCGCTGGCACAAAGTGTGCAGACTTGGAGCTGTCAGGATTTTGCATCACCTTCCTGGGGCTAGGGCCAGCGCCGTCCGCATGTATTTCAAGCGGACGGCGTTGTGCATTCTGGCGACCGCGCCGGCCATCGCCTGGCTACGCTCGGGGTCAGCGGTCCACGGGCCGAATCTCGAGGTTCTCGATTTTCAGGGGCGGCGTTGACGGGACGTTCTGCCCGTTCAACGGATGCAGCGTGATCGGCGTATTCGAGCCGCCGGCGAGAACGTTGACGCCGGCGCCGTCGGCATGGGCGTAGCCGCCGGCGAGATCGTCGCTTCCAAGCCACGGCACGGGCGCCATCACCTTCCAGGCCATGGCGACTTCTTGATCTCCGATCAAAACGCCGAGGTTGCGGATGGCCGCGACATAACGACTGTCCGGCGTGCTATCGACGTGCAGCACGCAATCGAGGTTGGTCACCGGACCGACGACGAACCCGGTATCGGGTCCGCCACGACACTCAAGCGTTCCGGCCTGCACCTGCTGCGCATTGGCGGCTGCGAGCGGCGCAGCGAGAACCGCCGCACCACACAGAGCAGAGGCGATCGAACGGCTTTTCACACGCATGGTGCTGGACAACGCGGATCGGCGCGCAATCGGCCAATGACCCCGCGTGCGGCCTTCGTTTGTGGTTAAGGGAGCCTTAGAGATTGGTTTGATTGCTGCCGACGGTCGACGCTCGCGAGCGACTGGCCAGGAAGACGACGATCAACCAACGGCGATACTTTTTTGATCGTCGTCCCGGCTACACCTCAATGGTGGATCTATCGGCGTCGAACGAGCGTGCGCGCGCAAGGTCGTTTTTTTAGGCAGGAGAGGTAACGGGGCGAAGCAAAGCGACCGGTCCTGGCACTGACGCCAGGCCGTTCGGATCACGGCGGTGAGCCTGTCCCGAAAAATTACGCCGCCGGGCTCGAAATGCATTGTCCCGGCAGCGCCCTGTTCCAATCTGGGCCCGCAATCCCAGTCATGTTTGTGTCTGCAAAACCGGCGCCAGGGTTCGAGCGCCCCCGTAGTCATACGGGGACTGGCGTCCCGTGGTGGACTGATGTTGGCTACTTGTGCGCTGGCGAAGGTCCGATTGTCAGGGTGATCCACGCCGCCGCGCGAGAACGGCTGATCGCCACCGATGCTCCGCCCGATCAGCTATGGTGCTCCAGCTTCCGCATCTCCTGCAGGCGAGCCAGGCAGAAATCCCGATACAACTCGTTGATGAAATCCCACATGACGTAATCCCCTTGGTCCAATGCCGGGACGCTACGCCGGGTTTGTTTCCGGCGGGCTTCGCGGCTTCTTGAAAATGGTTTCATTGAGGGGGAGTAGGGTGGCGATCCCGGCGGGATTCGAGCCTGCAACCCGCGGAGTAGAAACAAACCGGGCGCCGTGCCGCCGTGCGATCTCCTCCTCGCAATCGGCATTAAGCTGGCGCGCTGCCAATGCCCGGTCACGCTCGCGGCGCGCGTCGCTCCCGGCGCAGCTCGCGCGTCCGCAGGTCAGGTGCCGTAGACGTCCTGATACCTGATCCGCGCGTGGCGCTCGCCTTCGTCGTTGACGTCGGGCATCGAGACGCTGCCTTCGCGGCAGGAAACGTGTCCCGACAAAGCGTCGTCAATAAAGAGTGATTCGCGAAATCGCTCGCAGCCAAGTACTAGACGATCGGTCTAATTTAATGGGTCTCGGTAAAACGCAGTGATATCGGCGCTTTGGCGGAGTTCGGTCGCTGCCGAGCGCTGACGGATTGATCGAGACATCCTCAACAAACAACGTTCGCCGACTCCTTCGCGGTCGGCTGGTTTCCAACATGAGAGGTCACGTATGGTTCGCAAGATCGCGCTTGGAATGACGATCGCTCTCGCAATGGCCCTGACCGCTCCGGTGGCCATGGCCCAGCAGAAGCACCATGTCAGCTATGATACCCCGGCAACTCAAACGACATACACCCAACAACATGTCATCGACGTTGGCGATATTCCGGGACATCAAGCTCGGCTCTTCGAAATTCGGCGGACCTATGGGGACGATGCCCCCATGATCAACGGGTCGAAGTTGAAGGAGCAGTGGACGCGCGGCATGTCGGACTACATCGATAACAATGGTCCGGCCCTCATCTACAACGTCTGGATACTGGAGAATGGCGACAAGTTTTTTGTCAGGACGTCTCTGGTCGCCCAAAGCAGTGGAGACGGGAAGCTTACAAACATGACATCGGGCGTCATTACTGGAGGCACAGGTAGCCTCGCCAGGATTCGTGGCATCATTAGCAGCCATGGGCCGTCCGAGCCCACGGCCGGCGTCAATGCCAATCAGACCGACATCGACTATTGGATGGAGTGAGAAGGTCTTCGCGACAGGCGATGGACCGGTGAGAATTGCCGGTCCATCATGTCCGTTTCCACGATGTCTCCCCCTGTGACGATATCTGGACAACGGCGACACCAAAAACGTCATGGCGATCAAGCCGGGAGGATTCCAAATGTTGCACCTGAACAGGCCCATCGTGTCGTTTCTGCTCTGCCTGCTCAGCCTCATCGCTGTGACGCGATCTGCGTCCGCGGAAGTCACCAAAATCGAATTCACCTCGAAGCAGCCGTACGGTACGTTTCGCACCGGCGACTATGTGATCTGGCAGGGCATGATCCATGGCGACCTGGCGCCGCAAGAGGCCATTCCGGGCATCGACAAGGCGGCGCGCAATGAACGCGGGCGCGTCGACTACGCGGCAAAGATCATTCTCATGATGCCGGCGGCTCTGCGCGCCGGCAACGGCGCATTGCTGGTGGATGTGCCCAACCGCGGTCGCGTCTACGCCGAGGCGCTCTACAACTCGCCGCGCGACGCGCCGTTTCTCTCCGGCACGCTGGAGCAGGGCACCGGCTTTCTCCAGGACCACGGTTTTGCGATCGCCGAGGTGCATTGGGAGCTCGGACAGGGCGCGGAGCTACCTTCGTTCGCCGACAGCGACGGCAAGACGCGCTACGTCGAGGGGGTAGGCTTTGCGATCGTGCGCGATGCCGCGGATTTCCTCGCGCACGCAGCCACTGACGCCGGAGGAACGCCGAACCCGCTCAAGGGCGCTATCAGCCGCGTGCTCGCGAGCGGCAAATCCCAGGACGGACGCTTCCTGAAGACCTTTCTCTTGAACGGCTTCAACATGGTGGGCAACCGGCGCGTATTCGACGGCATGCATGTGTTCGTCTCGGCTGCTGGTCTTCTTCCGATCCTGCAGACCGGCCTTGGGCCGAAATCGAGCGGCGAAGAGGCTCCCACCTTCGCCAATCCGGACTTTCCCGGCGTGAATGATGGGCCGCTCACGATCGGCGAGATCACCGCCAAGGTCGCGGCGCGCGGCGAGGTGCCGCCGAAGATGATGCTGGTCAACTCGACCACGGATTATTACTCGCTGCGCGCTTCGCTCGGCCGCACCGGCGCGTCCGGTACCGCGGACCAGCCGCTCCCCGCCAATGTGCGGATGTACGATGTCGCCGGCGGCTCGCATGTGGTGGTTCTAAAGGCGCCCACGTGCACGCAATCGCCCGGCCGTCTCGATTGGGCTCCCTTGTCGCGGGCTTTGTTGCTGCATCTCGATGACTGGGTGAGCCGCAACGCCGAGCCGCCCGCCAGCGAACTGATGCCGCTCGATACCGCGAGCGGCGATCCGCCCGCGCTGCGCGCACCGACCGCGCTTTCCGCTGCCGTGATCCAGGTGCCGAAGCGCGATCAGGACGGCAACGCGCTCGGCGGCGTCCGACTGCCTGACATCGCGGTGCCGACCGGCACCAATGGCGGACAGAACCAGCCGCAGACGTTCACCTGCATGCTGGTTGGATCCTTCTCGCCCTTCGCTGCGACGAAAGCGGAACGGGAACGCACGCCCGACACCCGTCCGTCGATCGAGGAGCGCTATCGCACCCGCGACGATTACGTGAACCGGATCCGCATCGCCGCGCAGGACCTCGTGACGCGCGGCCTCATGCTGCCGGAAGATACCGCGGTGATCGTTCAGGAAGCCGCGTCGAGCAAACTGTTCGCACCCGCCCCTGCGAATGACGCGCCACGCTGAGGGACGCCCGGGTCACGAGCGATCGCCACTTGTAGAACGTCGCATCACTGATGCCGTGCTTCCGACACAGATCACCTGGCGACGACCGGCAGCATGCTCCTTCAGCACCTTGATGATCTGCTCTTCCGAGAACCGGCTCTTGCGCATGGTCGTCTCTTCACTGGAGGACAGAACCGTAACTTAAAACCGGGGCGTTTCAGGGGAGCAGGTCAATCCAAGCAGGCGCCGTCACTTGCTGCTTCCTTCTCCTAGACGATCGGTCTATTATAATCTGCATGAGCAAGACGCTGCCTCTCCGCCGTCGCGGGCGACCACCGAAAGAACTTGCCGGCACTAGCGCGACCCGTGACGCGCTGGTGCGTGCAGGTGTCGTCATGCTGACGGAGAAGGGCTATTCCGCGACGGGAATCGAGGAAGTCTTGCGTAGCGTCGACGTGCCAAAGGGTTCGTTCTACCACTACTTTCCGAGCAAGGAAGCATTTGGAGCGGAACTGATCGACAGCTACGCTGCCTATTTTTCGCGGAAGCTCGACAGCTTCTTCCTGAACGAGCAACACCCCCCGCTGGAGAGGCTTAGGGGTTTTACCGACGATGCTGCGTTTGCCATGAAGCGCTTCCGTTATACGCGCGGCTGTTTGGTCGGCAATCTTGGCCAGGAGATGGGCGCACTTCCACAATCTTTTCGTCAGCAACTATTCGCTGTGTTCATCGACTGGCAGCAGCGCACAGCCAAGTGCTTGAGGTCTGCTCAAACCATGGGTGCGATCTCTTCCAGCCACGATTGCGATTGGCTTGCCGAATTCTTCTGGATCGGCTGGGAGGGCGCGGTCCTGCGCGCCAAACTCGAGCGCCGTTCCGAGCCGCTTCACTCCTTCTCGAAAGGTTTTTTCAAGCTCCTCAGTAAATGAGCCTTTTTGTCATTGGGTCGTTCAATATCAAACTATCGTTTCGCTGCGGAATTGGTTCGGGGATTGGTGCAACATTTGGCGTCAAACAGCTGCATTGATCGGCATCTGTTCTACACAAAGCGGGGCCGCGGCGCGCGCTATGTTCGGCCATGGCTTTCACCGCCTCATCTTCGTCGGCGCAAAAAGCGATGCTTCGCCGATCGGCAAACACGAGCCACTGGCGAAGGCCAACTTCCCTGATGACGTACTCGGTCATTTTCGAGCGTCCTACAGCGAGTAGACTGCATCTTAGGCAAGCGACCTTGCTGTTCCATTAATCAGAATCCGCCGCCCTCACAAATACACGCCCGGCGGCGTTTCCTTCCTGAACTGGGACACTGAAATCCCCAGCATCAAACTAACTGCAGGGGCCACAGGAGAGCTGCCTCAAAAATCTATGGACGGAGCGGTCCTGCGGATTGCAGCCTCATATTGCCGAAGGCAAGGACCGAAAATGACCCGGGGTTCTGAAAAAACCCTCTCGTCGATCGTGGAACAACGCCCTGTGGAGTTATTTCCATCCAATAGAAATAGGTTGGGGCTTGCTGGTTTCCAACCATGGGCAGAGCCAGAACCACAGTTAGGCTCTGAACGTCAGTACTCGATCCGACACTTTGCCCAGCCGCCGTGATAGTCACCCCGCAATAATGTGGATCGTTGGGCGTTGGACACACATAGTCCCATTGAAAAACAGCCGTGCCCGAAGGGAAGGGCGAGGGTGCCGGAATCGGGACCGGGATATGTACGGGTGGCGTGGGCTGCGCCAGCGCGCCGGATATTGTTGCAAGGAGCGATGCTAAAATTAGCCAAGGCAATTTCACGACAGGCCTCCTACGTGTCCGGAAGGCGGCGAGAACCCGGTCTATTAGGGCGCGATCAAGCACCATTTTTCAACTAATGCTTGAGGGGTACCACGGACCAGAACAAACGCAAAACCCGCCGTGTTGCGGCCGTGTTGCGCGGAGTGATTTGTAGGCGTCGGTAATGCGTTGATTTTGCTGGCATCGGTTCGCGAGGCCTGGCAACACGAAACTAGCAGTTAGAACGAAGCCGAAACTGCAAGAAACCCTTATTTTATGGGCATAAGTCGTGGCGATCCCGGCAGGATTCGAACCTGCAACCCGCGGAGTAGAAATCCGCTACTCTATCCAGTTGAGCTACGGGACCGTGGCGGCCTTGTAGCACCGCCAATATGAAAAATCCGCCTTTCCGCCAAGTCCGGCCGAACCGATTTTTGTGGTCGAGCGACAAAGGCGAGCAGGGACCCGCCCTGCGTTGGCCTGTCCAGCCCGTCGCGCCGCACGATGCTGCCGCCGGGGCTGGTCAAAGGAATGTCGGCAATGCGATCTGCGACGTTTTCGTCCGTTCATGTCCGCGCCTTCACTCCGTCACCTTTTCGCGCACTTTTGGCCCCAACGCGGCGTTCGACCGCGGGGCGTTCAGGAGCTCCATCATGATCGGATTGGTTCGTGCCGCCACGATATGCGCCACGCTGGTGCTCGCCCTGGTGGGCGCCCAGGCCGCGGACAAGGCCTTCAAGCGCGACGATCTCGCCGATTCCGCGATCAAGCTGGAAGCCCAGATCAAAAGCGAGGCCGGCGCGGTCAACAAATCGGCCGCGACCCTGCGCACCGACGCCGACGCCGCCTTCAAGCGCAATGATTTCCGCGGCGGGCTGCAGATCCTCGGCCAGATCGCGGCGACCACGCCGGAGGACGGCGCCAACTGGCTGCGCCTCGCCAGGACGATCTTCCAGATCCGCTCGGCGAGCTCCAGCGAACAGACGTTCCTGATGGAGCGCGCCTCCACTGCCGCCTACATCGCCTATCAGCGCGCCGGCAATGCGGGCGAGGAGGCGGACGCGCTCGCCGTGCTCGGCAAAGCGCTTGCCGAGCGCAAGCTGTGGCGCCCGGCGCTGGACAGCCTGCGGCTGTCGCTCGACATGCGCGAGGTCGCCGATGTCCGCGGCCAGTACGAGAAGATGCGCGACGAGCACGGCTTCCGGCTGCTCGATTATACCGTCGATTCCGACGCGGCCTCGCCGCGGGCCTGCTTCCAGTTCTCAGAGGAGCTCGCCAAGCGCGTCGACTTCGCGCCCTATCTGGCGCTGGCCGGCACCGACAAGCCGGCCTTGTCGGCGGAAGGCCAGCAGCTCTGCGTCGACGGGCTGAAGCATGGCGAGCGCTACAACATCAATCTGCGCGCCGGCCTGCCTTCGACCGTCAAGGAGACCCTGCCGAAATCGGCCGAGTTCAACATCTATGTCCGCGACCGCAAGCCGTTCGTGCGGTTCACCGGGCGGGCCTATGTGCTGCCGCGGACTGGACAGCGCGGTATCCCGGTGGTCAGCGTCAACACGCCGGCGGTCAAGGTCGACGTCTTCCGGATCGGCGACCGTAATCTGATCAACACGGTGATCGACAGCGACTTCCAGAGCACGCTGAGCCGCTACCAGCTCTCCGATCTCGGCGATCAGCGCGGCGTCAAGGTGTGGTCGGGCGAGCTTGCGACCGCCGCGACGCTGAATCAGGACGTCGTCACGGCGTTTCCGGTCGACCAGGCGCTCGGCGACCTGCAGCCCGGTGTCTACGTCATGACCGCCGCGGCCAAGGGGCCGGGCACCGACGACGACGGCACGCTGGCGACGCAATGGTTCATCGTCTCCGACATGGGCCTGTCGGCCTTCTCCGGCAATGACGGTATCCACGTCTTCGTCAACTCGCTGGCTTCGACCGAACCGGTCGCCAACGCCGACGTGAAGCTGGTCGCCCGCAACAACGAGATCCTGGCCACCCGCAAGACCGATGCCGCCGGCCACGTGCTGTTCGAGCAAGGCCTGGCCCGCGGCGAGGGCGGGTTGTCGCCGGCGCTGCTGACTGTCATGGGCGAGAAGGCCGACTACGCCTTCCTGAGCCTGAAGACCAATGCGTTCGACCTCACCGACCGCGGCGTCGCGGGCCGGGCGATCCCGGCCGGCGCGGACGCCTTCGTCTACGCCGAGCGTGGCGTCTACCGCTCCAACGAGACCGTCTATCTGACCGCGCTGCTGCGCGACGGGCAGGGCAATGCCCTGACCGGGACGCCGCTGACCATGGTGATCGAGCGCCCCGACGGCGTCGAATTCCGCCGCGCCGTGCTGCCCGACCAGGGCGCCGGCGGCCGGATGCTGGCGGTGGCGTTGAACTCTGCGGTGCCGACCGGCACCTGGCGCGCCCGTGTCTTCACCGATCCGAAGGGCTCGTCGGTCGGCGAGACCACCTTCATGGTCGAGGATTACATCCCCGAACGGGTCGAATTCGATCTGACCAGCAAGGAGAAGGTGATCAAAGCTGAAGTTCCAGTGGAACTTCAGGTCTCCGGCCACTTCCTCTACGGCGCGCCGGCCTCGGGCCTGCAGCTCGAGGGCGACATGCTGGTGGCGCCCGCGGCGAACGGCCGGCCCGGTTATGCCGGCTATCAGTTCGGTGTCGACGACGAGCAGACCGCGAGCAACGAGCGGACCCCGATCGAGGACCTGCCGGAGGCCGATGCCAACGGCGCGGCGACGTTCCCGGTGAAGCTCGAGAAGGTGCCGACCTCGACCCGGCCACAGGAGGCCCAGATCTACATCCGCATGGCGGAGACCGGCGGACGCTCGGTGGAGCGCAAGATCGTACTGCCGGTCGCCCCGGTGGCCTCGCTGATCGGCGTGAAGCCGCTGTTCGGCGACAAGAGCGTGGCCGAGGGCGACAAGGCCGAGTTCGACGTCGTGTTCGTCGCGCCCGACGGCAAGCAGTTGCCGCGCAACGGGCTGCGCTACGAACTGTTGAAGCTCGAGTCGCGTTACCAGTGGTACCGGCAGAACTCGTCCTGGCAGTATGAGCCGGTCAAGTCGACCCGCCGCATTGCCGATGGCGACGTCAATCTTGCCGCCGACAAGCCGATGCGCCTGACCTTCCAGCCGCAGCCCGGCCGCTACCGCCTCGACGTGAAATCGACCGACGCCGACGGTCCCGTCACCTCGGTGCAGTTCGATGTCGGCTGGTATTCCGACGGCAGCGCCGACACGCCCGACCTGCTGGAAACCTCGATCGACAAGCCGGAATATTCCTCGGGCGACACCATGACGGTGTCGGTCAATGCGCGCACATCAGGCAAGCTGACGGTCTATGTGCTTGGCGACCGCCTGCTGACCACCCAAAGCGTCGACGTCAAGGAGGGCACCCAGCAGGTCAGGCTCCCCGTCGGCAAGGACTGGGGCACCGGCGCCTATGTCATGACGACGCTGCGTCGTCCGCTCGATGTCGCCGCCGGGCGCATGCCCGGCCGCGCGATCGGGCTGAAATGGTTCGGCATCGACAAGAGGGCGCGCACGCTTGCCGTCGAACTGTCGCCGCCCGCGTTGGTGCGGCCGGGCTCGACGCTGAAGATCCCGGTGAAGCTCGGCGGGCTCAATCCCGGCGAGGACGCCAAGGTCGTGCTGGCCGCGGTCGATGTCGGCATTCTCAATTTGACCAATTACAAGCCGCCGGCGCCGGATGATTACTATCTCGGCCAGCGCCGCCTCACCGCCGAGATCCGCGACCTCTACGGCCAGCTGATCGACGGCATGCAGGGCACCCGCGGCCAGATCCGCAGCGGCGGCGACTCCGCCGGCGCCGAGCTGCAGGGCTCGCCGCCAACGCAGAAGCCGCTCGCGCTCTATTCAGGCATCGTCACGGTCGGGGCTGACGGGACTGCCGAGGTGAGCTTCGACATCCCAGAATTTGCCGGCACCGCGCGGGTGATGGCGGTCGCGTGGAGCGCAACCAAGGTTGGCCGCGCCAATCTTGACGTGATCGTGCGCGATCCCGTGGTGGTGACCGCGACATTGCCGCGCTTCCTGCTGACCGGTGACAAGGGCACCATCAGCATGGATATCGACAACGTCGAAGGCGCAGCCGGCAACTATGCCATCAGCGTCAAGGCGAGCGGCCCGATCAAGGCTTCCGGCAATTCGACCACGACGGTGAAGCTCGCCGCCAAGCAGCGCTCCTCGCTGTCGCTGGGCCTCGAGGCCGGCGGCGCCGGACGCGCCGAGTTCGACGTCGACATCTCGGGGCCGAACGGGCTGACGCTGGCGCGGCATTATGCGCTCGACGTCAAGCCGGCGACGCAAGTGCTGGCGCGCCGCTCGATCCGCACGCTGGCGAAGGGCGAGAGCCTGACACTGACCTCGGACATGTTTTCCGATCTCGTGCCGGGCACCGGCAGCGTGTCGGTCTCGGCGAGCCTGTCGACCGCGCTCGATGCCGCGAGCATTCTGAAGGCGCTCGATCGCTATCCCTATGGCTGCTCCGAGCAGATCACGAGCCGCGCGCTGCCGCTGCTCTATGTCAACGATCTCGCCGCCAGCGCCCATCTCGCGATGGATACCGCGGTCGACCAGCGCATCCGCGACGCGATCGAACGGCTCCTCGCTCGACAAGGGTCCAACGGCTCGTTTGGTCTGTGGTCGGCGGGCGGCGACGATGCCTGGCTCGATGCCTACGTCACAGACTTCCTGACCCGGGCCCGCGAAAAGGGCTTTGCGGTGCCGGACGTGCTGTTCAAGAACGCGCTCGACCGTGTCAGGAACTCGGTGGTCAATGCCAACGAGCCGGAGAAGGACGGCGGCCGCGATCTGGCCTACGGCCTCTACGTGCTCGCGCGCAACGGCGCAGCACCGATCGGTGATCTGCGCTATCTCGCCGACACCAAGTTGAACAATCTGGCGACCCCGATCTCCAAGGCCCAGCTTGCCGCGGCGCTCGCGCTGGTGGGCGACAAGGCGAGGGCCGAGCGGGTCTATGGTGCCGCGCTCGATGCGCTGAACCCGAAACCCGTGATCGAGTTCGGCCGGGTCGACTACGGCTCGGCGCTGCGCGATGCGGCGGCGCTGGTCTCGCTCGCCGGCGAGGGCAATGCACCGCGCACCACGCTGACACAGGCAGTGCTGCGGGTCGAGGCGGCGCGGGGACTGTCGCCTTACACCTCGACGCAGGAAAATGCGTGGATGGTGCTGGCGGCGCGGGCGCTCGCCAAGGAAACGCTGGCGCTCGACATCAACGGCCAGCCGGTCAAGACTGCGGTCTATCGCAGCTACAAGGCCGAGGAGATGACCGGCCAGCCGCTCAGGATCACCAACACCGGAGACGCACCGGTGCAGGCGGTGATCTCGGTGTCGGGCTCGCCGGTCACGCCGGAGCCGGCGGCCTCCAACGGTTTCAAGATCGAGCGCAGCTATTTCACGCTCGACGGCAAGCCGGCCGATGTCACCAAGGCGAAACAGAATGAACGCTTCGCGGTTGTCCTGAAGGTCACGGAAGCAAAACCGGAGTTTGGGCACATCATGGTGGCCGACTATCTGCCGGCCGGGCTCGAGATCGACAACCCGAACCTGGTGTCATCGGGGGATTCCGGCACGCTCGCGTGGATCGAGGACGGCGTCGAGCCGAAGAACACCGAGTTCCGCGACGACCGCTTCACGGCGGCGATCGACCGGGGCGCCAACGACAAATCGGTGTTTACGGTTGCCTATGTCGTGCGCGCGGTGTCGCCGGGCAAATATGTGCTGCCGCAGGCCTATGTCGAGGACATGTACAATCCCTCGCGCTACGGCCGCAGCGGAACCGGCGCGGTTGAGGTGAAGCCGGCGAAATGAACGGAACGTTGAAGACAGCACCGGTACGCGGATCGCGCTGGCGACGGATCAGGACCTTCCTGACGTTCGGTGCGGTCGCGATGCTAGTCGCAATCGGTGCCTTCGCCGCCTGGGTCGTGTCGCTCGGGCCGCTGCCGCTCGACAAGGCCCAGCAGGTCTCGACCACGGTGATCGATCGCAATGGCAAGCTGTTGCGCGCCTATGCGATGGCGGACGGGCGCTGGCGGCTGCCGGTCGACGCCAAGACATCAGTCGATCCCACCTATCTGAAGCTCTTGTTCGCCTATGAGGACAAGCGCTTCTATGAGCATCACGGCATCGATCCGCTGGCGCTGTCGCGCGCTGCATTACAGCTTCTCACAAGCGGCCATATCGTCTCGGGCGGTTCGACGATCACGATGCAGCTGGCGCGGCTGATCGAGCCGCGCCACCAGCGCTCGGTCTACGCAAAGCTGCGGCAGATGGTGCGCGCGGTCGAACTGGAGCGGCAGCTTTCGAAAGACCAGATCCTCGATCTCTATCTCGCGCTGGCACCGTTCGGCGGCAATCTCGAGGGCATCCGCGCCGCCTCGATCGCCTATTTCGGCAAGGAGCCGAAGCGGCTGTCGCTCGCCGAGGCCGCGCTGCTGGTGGCGCTGCCGCAATCGCCGGAGCGGCGGCGGCTCGACCGTTACCCGGACGCGGCCCACGCCGCCCGCGACCGCGTGCTCGAGCGCATGGTCGAGGATGGCGTGGTGTCGAAGGACGATGCCGCGCAGGCCACGGCGACGGCGGTGCCGAAGATGCGCAAGCAGATTCCGATCCTGGCGCCGCATTCGTCCGATCAGGCGATCGCGACGATGAAGGATGCGCCCGTCATCAAGCTGACGCTCGACGCCACGCTGCAACGGAACCTGGAGGCGCTGGCGCGCGACCGCGCCATTGCGCAGGGGCCTGATGTCTCGGTTGCGATCGTCGTGGTCGACAATGAGACGGGCGACGTGCTCGCGCGCGTCGGCTCGGCGGATTATTTCGACGAGCGGCGGGCCGGGCAGGTCGACATGACGCGCGCCGTGCGCTCGCCGGGCTCGACCTTGAAGCCGTTCATCTATGGCCTTGCCTTCGAGGATGGCTTTGTCCATCCCGACAGCCTGATCGAGGACCGGCCGATCCGCTTCGGCAGCTACGCGCCGGAGAATTTCGACATGACGTTCCAGGGCACGGTGCCGATCCGCAAGGCGCTGCAATTGTCGCTCAACGTGCCGGCAATCGCGCTGCTCGACCGGGTCGGTGCCAGCAGGCTGTCGTCGCGACTGAAGCAGGCCGGCACCAGTCTCGTGTTGCCGAAGGACGAGGCACCGGGCCTTGCGATGGGTCTCGGCGGTGTCGGCATCACGCTGCAGGATCTCGCCCAGCTCTATTCCGGCCTGGCGCGGCTTGGCGCGACCAAGCCGCTGCGCGAGATCATGCAGGCCAATGACGGCCGCGACACGATGCGGCTGATGGATCAGGCTGCGGCCTGGCAGGTCGGCAACGTCCTGCTCGGCACGCCGCCGCCGGAGAACGGCGTGCACAACCGGATCGCGTTCAAGACCGGCACCAGCTACGGCTATCGCGATGCCTGGTCGGTCGGCTTCGACGGCCGCGTCACGATCGGCGTCTGGGTCGGCCGTCCCGACGGCGCGCCGGTGCCGGGTCTGGTCGGCCGTACGGCCGCGGCACCCATCCTGTTCGACGCCTTTGCTCGCACCGGCACAATCCCGGCGGCATTGCCGAAGCCGCCGCGCGGCGTTCTGGTCGCCTCCAACGCGAAACTGCCGCCGCCGCTGCGCCGCTTCCGGCCGCTCGGCGAACTGGTCCGCAGCGGTAACGACCAGGCTCCGCATATCCAGTTTCCGCTGAACGGCTCGCGCATCGATGTCGATCAATCCGAGGGCGGCCGCAATGCGGCGATGCCGGTCAAGGTCGCCGGCGGGGTGCTGCCGCTGACGGTGCTCGTGAACGGTGTCTCAGCCGGAGACATCGACAGCCGGCGCCAGCGCCTGATCGACCCGCCCGGGCCGGGCTTCGCCCGGCTCACCGTGATCGACGCCACGGGTGCCGCGGATACCGTTGTGATCCGCGTGCAATGATCGCACGGGAAAGCGGAGCGGCACGGTCGGAAAGCGGAACAGCACAGTTGTTTGCGCTGCGGTTTCATCGTATGCGAAACCCATGGTGGATGGCCTCCAACCCCGGCGCTTCGGAGCAGGGCAACAGTCTGTAAAACCTGCGCATTCGAGCCGCAGGCTGTTCATGGCGTTCGAGTTCGCAACGGCCAGCCAATGGCGTTCGGTCCTGTTCCTGACGCTGACCTGCTTGGTGCTGTTCCTGCCGGGCTTCTTCACCATCCCGCCGATCGACCGTGACGAGGTCCGCTTTGCCCAGGCCACCAAGCAGATGGTCGAGAGCGGCGATTTCGTCGACATCCGCTTCCAGGACGACGTCCGTTACAAGAAACCGGTGGGCATCTACTGGATGCAGGCGGCTGCGCTGAAGACCGTCTCCGCGCTCGGGGTGCCGCGCGCCCAGGTCCGCATCTGGGTCTACCGCCTGCCGTCCCTGATCGGCGCCATAGGCGCCGTTTTGCTGACCTATTGGACGGCGCTGGCCTTCGTGACGCGGCAGGGGGCCGTGCTGGCCGCCCTGATGATGGCAAGCTGCGTGCTGCTCGGGGTCGAAGCCCGGCTCGCCAAGACCGACGCGATGCTGCTGCTGACGGTCACCGCGGCGATGGGCGCGATGGCGCGGGTCTATCTGTCGTGGCAGCGCGGCGAGGACCCCGCGCACCCGTCATGGGTCCCGCCTGCGGTCTTCTGGACGGCGCTGGCGGTCGGCATTCTGCTCAAGGGGCCGCTGATCCTGATGTTCGTCGGCCTTGCGATGGCGGGGCTTGCGATTCTCGACCGGTCGGCGGCCTGGTTCTGGCGCATGCGTCCGGTCTGGGGCCTGATGTGGACCCTGGTGCTGGTGCTGCCGTGGTTCGTGCTGATCTTCCTGCGCGCCGGCGAGACCTTCTTTGCCGACTCGGTCGGCGGCGACATGCTGAGCAAGCTCGGTGCGCAGGAATCCCACGGCGCGCCGCCTGGAATCTATCTGCTGCTGTTCTGGATCACGTTCTGGCCCGGCGCGCCGCTGGCCGGCATGGCGGCGCCTGCGGTTTGGCGCGCGCGGCGCGAGCCCGGCGCGCAGTTCCTGCTGGCGTGGCTGATCCCGTCCTGGATCGTGTTCGAGGCCGTGCTGACCAAGCTGCCGCATTACGTGCTGCCGCTCTATCCGGCGATCGCGATCCTGACCGTCGGTGCGCTGGAGCGGCGCGTGTTGTCGCGTTCGCCCTGGCTGTTGCGGGGCGCCGCCTGGTGGTTCGCGATCCCCGCCTTCGGCGCGGTGCTGGTGATCGTCGGCGCGATCAAGGCGATCCATCAGCCGGTGTTTCCGGCCTGGCCGTTGTTCGCGGTCGCGATGGTGTTCGGCCTGTTCGCGTGGTGGTTGTTCGAGGACAGCCGCGCCGAGCGCTCGCTGCTCAATGCGGTGATTGCCGCGGCGCTGATGGCAGCCGGCACCTATGGCGTGGTGCTGCCGCGGCTCACCACCGTATTTCCGAGCCAGGAGGTCGCACGCGCCTTGCGCAACGTGACCTGCGTCGGCCCGAAGGCGGCAGCCGCCGGGTTCCACGAGCCGAGCCTCGTGTTCATGACCGATACCTCGACGCTGCTCACCGACGGATCGGGCGCCGCGGATTTCCTCGGGCAGGGCTCCTGCCGCTTCGCGCTGGTCGAACAGCGCTCGGAGCGCGCCTTCGTGCAGCGCGCCGAGGCGATCGGCCTGCGCTACAACGCGCCGGTGCGCGTCGAGGGCTACAACATCTCGCAGGGCAAGGCGGTCTCGATCGCGATCTTCCGTTCCGAAGGGACGGAATGACATGCCGGCGCCGCCAGCGACCCCGGAATCCGCCAACTATTTCGGACGATTGCTGACGCTGGTTTGGCTGTCCCTCGCCCAGCTCGTGCGGGCGCCATCGCATTCGCGCCGCGCCGAGGCGGCGCGCCGCTCCGCGCGCCACGGACTTTTGCTCGTCGTCATTGTCGGTGCCGTGATCATCACGCTGATGTATGCGTTCGATGTGACCGAGATCAGTCTGATGCCGCCACGCGGCACGCCGGGTCTCTGGTGGGTGAAGACGCTCACCGATTTCGGCAAGGACGAGTATGCGCTGTGCGCGCTTGGCCTGCTGCTGATCGCGGTCGCGTTGGCGGCGCCTGCGCTGCGCGGCGTGCCGCGCGCCACCTTGCTTGGCCTCGGGACAAGGCTGCAATACCTGTTTCTGTCGGTCGTGCTCTCGGTCGCTGTCGGTGAATTGATCAAGTGGACCGTCGGCCGCGGACGGCCCTTTGTCGGCGGTAAGGCCAATGCCTTCAACTTCCAGCATTTCGCCGGCACCGAGGCCTATTCGAGCTTTCCATCGGGACATTCGATCACCGCGTTCGCGCTGGCCTTTGCCGTGTCCGCGGTGTGGCCGGGCGCGCGGTTCGCGATGCTGGTCTATGCGCTGGTGATCGCCGCGACCCGGCTCGTGCTGCTGGCGCATCATCCAAGCGACGTGGTGGCCGGGGCGCTGGTCGGGGTGATCGGCGCAATGGTCGTGCGCTACTGGTTCGCCGCCCGCCGCCTTGGTTTTGCCATTCATCGCGACGGCACTGTGGTGGCGCTGTCAGGACCGTCGGACGGGCGTCTCAAAAGGGTTGCGAGGAGCGCCTTCGCCCCATAAAAGCGGTCGCCCGACGGTCGGATCGGGCTGGTTCCATCGCCGACAATACCAACCACGAGTGCCGATTTGCCTGCTCCCGACCAGACGCCGGTCGCCGTTTCCATCGTCGTGCCTGTGCGCAACGAGGCGGACAATATCGCGCCGCTGATCGCCGAGATCGCGGCCGCGCTCGACGGACGCTGGGCCTACGAGATCATCTACATCAATGACGGTTCGACCGATGCCACCGGCGAGCGGCTGAGCGCGGTCATGGCCGAGCGGCGCAATCTCCGGCAGCTCCGCCACGCAGTCTCGTCGGGCCAGTCGGCGGCCGTGCGCAGCGGCGTGCGCGCCGCGCGCGGCGGGATCGTGGCGACGCTCGACGGTGACGGGCAGAACAATCCCGCCTTCCTGCCGGACCTGATCGCGGCGGTCGAAAGCGGCAACGGTCGCGTCGGCCTCGCCGCGGGCCAGCGCGTCGGGCGCAAGGACACCGGCTTCAAGAAGCTGCAATCGCGCATCGCCAACACGGTGCGCGGTATCATCCTGCGCGACGGCACCCGCGACACCGGATGCGGTCTGAAGGCGTTTCCGCGCGAGGTGTTTCTGGCGATGCCTTACTTCGACGGGCTGCATCGTTTTCTTCCGGCACTGGTCCGCCGCGAGGGGCTGACGATTGCCTATGTCGACGTCGTCGACCGGCCGCGCCATTCCGGCGTGTCGAACTATGGATTCTTCGACCGGCTCTGGATCGGGATCATGGATCTCGCCGGCGTGTGGTGGCTGATCCGCCGCAAGAAGCCGACGCCGGTCGTCACTGAAGTGGTCGCTGAAGTGCCCGATGTCGCCGGCGTGCCGGGCGTGACCGAGGTGAAGTGATGCTGATTCAGTACGGTCAGGCGTTGAGCGCCTATCTCTACGACGTGTTCATCGCCAAGTTCGACTTCTGGCTGGCGTTCGGCCTGATCGCGCAACTGTTCTTCACCGCGCGCTTCCTCGTGCAGTGGATCTCCAGCGAGCGCGCCGGCCAGAGCGTGGTGCCGATGGCGTTCTGGTTCTTTTCGATGGGCGGTGGCCTGATGACGCTGATCTACGGGCTTGCCAAGCGCGAGCCCGTCATCATCATCGGGCAGGGGCTCGCCACGCTGATCTATATCCGCAACATCATGCTGATCGTGAAGAACCGCGGCCGCGGGTCGAAGACGCTCGATAGCTGATTGCCGTCACCGTCAGCCCGGCATCAATTGCGACCGGATCTGAACCAAGGTCAAAGATTCGCCCCAAGGCGCATGGCATCTACGGCCTGCCGTGGGCGTGGCGGCATCTCGAGACCGTGCCCCAGGGGATGAGGGGCGTTGATGACCAGCCGTGACGAAGCGACGAAAGCGGGTGGTTATTTATCGGGCGTCCGCGATGTTCCGTCGCTTGACGAGCCGCCGCTGACCGGCGAGCGCAAATTGCCTGACCGGCGCGCCGTCAGTTTCCGCTGGATGGCGGGAACGATTCTGATTGGATCCGCCGCCGTCGCGCTTCTTGCCGGCGCGCTTCGCGGGGCGTTTGGCGATCACGTGCGCTTCGCAGCAGCGCCGATCGTGTCACTTCCGCGCTTCGCAGGGCAGGTGGTTGACGAGGCGCGGCGCGGCGATCGTCTCGACCGGAGACTCGGCTCGCAGGGCAATTCCGCTGCGCTCAAGATTGAGCAGCTGAGCGATGCCGGCGCGGTCCGTCGATTTACCCGCGTGTCAGCGCGGCTCGCGGAGATCGATCTCGAACCACGACAGGAAGCTCGGGGAGACGAAAAGGACGACGCCCGAGCGGGCTCGCAACACGACCTGCTGTCGGAACTGCCAGCCATCATACGGACGGGTCCATCGCGCCGCCCACTGCCGGGCGGCACCAGCGCCTATGCTGACGGTGAGGACGTACCGCATCCGCCGGCTCCGATAGGTGAGGCTGTCAACGTAACCAACCTTCCGAAGTCTCCTTCGTCGTCGCGTCACCGGCGACATGTCGTTATCGCGAGAAGCGGCGACACGCTGGCCGCCATTCTGCGGGCGCTGACGGCGGCCGCGGAGGACGCGCCGGCGATCCTCGCGGCTTTCCCGTCGCCGGGCGCTCGAGAGAGTCTGTCCGGTGGCGACAAAATCACGGTCATCGAACAAGGCGGAGACGCCGGTTCGGCGCACGGCCATGTCGCGAAAGTGTCGATCGAACGGGCCGGCTCCAATGTGTCCGCCGTCGGTCGCACCGACGGCGGCCAATACCAAGCGATCGTGCCGGAACAGCCCGACATCGCCGTGCGGAGCGAGAGCCCGCTGCGTGAGTCGATCGATACGCATTCCGTTCCGGGCGAAACGCTCCGTGACGGCCTTAACGCGCTTGCGCGCTCCAACCACGTCGATCAGGGGATCGTTGCTGAACTGATGCGGCTCTGTGGCCGCGATTTCGACCTCGACGAGCCGCTCGGCGACGCCGATGTGGCTGAGATCATCTACGCGCCGAACGACATCGGTCAGCCGGAGTTGGTCTTCATCGATTTGACGGCGGGCGGACAGACCCGCCGGTACTATCGCTTCACGGCGCCGGACGATGGCAGCTCCGATTTCTATGACGAGACCGGCCAGTCCATCACCAAATTCCTGTTGCGCAAGCCGGTCGTGAGCGGGCGGCTCGGCGACGGCTTTGGTTGGCGGATTCATCCGATCCTTGGCGACCGCCGCTTCCATGAGGGCGTCGATTACGCGGCGCCCTATGGGTCGCCCATCGCGGCCGCCGGCGCCGGCGTCGTCGAGACCGAAGGGTACGAACGGGGGTACGGGAAATATATCCGCGTGCGGCACGACCGCGGCTATGAGACGACCTATGCCCACGTCGCAAGCTTCCCGTCCGGGCTGAAGATCGGAGACCGCGTTCGTCAGGGCGAGACGATTGCCTTTGTCGGATCGACCGGGCTCTCGACCGGACCGCATCTCTATTACGAGGTGCGGATCAACGGTCGCAACGTCGATCCGCTTCGGATGAAGCTCTCAGGCGGCCGGCTGTTGCAAGGCGACCTGCTTGGGGCCTTCGATCGCCAGCGTGACAGCATCAACCAACTCGCTGCCGTCTTTGCGCTTCCACAGCGCCGTTTCGGCTCCGAACATCGGCCGCCGACATAGCGAGCGCAGATCGCATCAGGCCGTGGCGCCGCGGCGGGTCTTGCCGGGGTCAGGAGCCCGGAGAGCTCGATGGCACGGGCGCCGCAACGTCGGTCGTCGCCATCGTGCTCTCGCGATCGGCGGCGGTCTCGCCGGCGGCATCGAGCACGGGATAGGCGACCGAGCAGATGTGCGAATGGATGCGGCGAAGATCGCGCAGCACGTCGAGATGCAGCGAAGTGGTCTCGATGGTTTCGGGCCGGCCTTCGCGCAGGCGCTCCAGATGACGCTCGACGGCGGCCAATTCGGCCGCGCGCAGCGCCGCCTTTTCGGTGAGCAGCTTGCGCGCCTCGTTGGCGTCGCCCGACATGAACACGCCGAACGCGATCCGCAGCGAGTCGATCGTGCGCTTGTGGAACGCCGACAATTCCTCCGCGCCCTCGGTGGAGAATTGCAGGCGATGCTTGATCTTCTTGGTCGCGAGCTCGCTCAGGTTCTTGTCGACGATGTCGCCGATATGTTCGAGATTGATCGCGAACGCGACGATCTCCATCGCGCGCTGGCCCTCGCGCTCGTCCAGGCTGCCGCGGGTGAGTTTCGTGACGTAAAGCTTGATCGCCTCGTTCAGCCGGTCGACGGTGTTGTCCATCTTCGAGACCTGGTCGACCAGGGCGCGATCGTTGGTCAGCATCGCCGCCATCACCTTGCGCAGCATGGCCTCGGTGTGATCGCCCATATGCAGCACCTCGCGCGCCGCATCGGCCAGCGCCAGTGAAGGCGTCTCCAGCGCGCTCTCGTCGAGATAGCGCGGCCGTGATGGATCGGTCTCCTGCGCTCGCTTCGGCAACAGACGCTCGAGCAGCCGCGCCATGTGATCGAGCACGCCGATGAACAGCAGTGCGGTCGCAACGTTGAAGGCGATGTGGAACAGCGCCGTCGCCTTGGCGAGATCGGGCTGCCAGGCGTAGATGATCTCGGTGATCGGGCGCAGGAACGGCGCCACCAGCACGATGCCGACGACGCGGTTGACGAGATTGCCGACCGGCAGCCGGTAGCTCGCCGGATTGTCGCGCCGCGCGCCCTCCAGCAACGGATTGATGGCGCTGCCGAGGTTGGCGCCGAGCACCAGCGCAAATGCGGCATAGGGCGAGATGAACTGGGAAAAGGCCAGCGACATCACCAGCAGCACGCTGGCGACACTGGAATGGACCAGCCAGGTGACGACGGCGCCGATCAGGATGCAGAGCACGGGATCGCCGGTGATTGCGCCCAGAAACACGCGCACGCCCGGGGCATTCTCGGCGGGCGCCATCGTATCGAGCAGGATGTGCAGCGCCAGCAGCATCAGGCCGAGGCCGATCGAGACGCGGCCGAGATCCTTGATCCGGGAGCGCGGTCCGCTGCGGAACGCGACGAGGCCGACAATGAACAGAACCGGCGCGATGGCGGCGACGTTGAACGACAGCACCTGCACGATCAGCGTGGTGCCGATATTGGCGCCGAGCATGATCGCGAGCGCCGGCACCAGGCTGACGATCTCTTCGGCGGCGAAGGAACTGGTGATCAGGGCAGTCGCGGTCGAACTCTGGAGCAGGGCGGTCAGGCCGAGACCGGCGCCAAGGGCGGTAAAGCGGTTGCGCAGCGCCCGGGCGAGCAGCAACCGCAAATCCGGTCCGAAGGCACGCAGAATCCCGCTATGGACCATGTGCAGGCCCCACAGCAGGAGCGCCACGCCCCCCATCAGATCGAGCAGAACAATGCTTCCCATGCTTCCTGGCATCCCGGCGAATTCGAGTCGAAAGGATATAGGTATCGTCTATCGACTGGCGATCAACCCCTTTTTGTTCTCATGCGAGCCCGGGCGGGAGCGACGCACGCAGCTGAGTGGATTGGCCCATCGGGAGAGCGTTATGCGACCTGCAGCGACAATTCTCAACTATTCAATCTTTGATTGAAGCAAGCTTCTGGGGCCCCGACGAGGGCGCCCCGGGTAAACGAATCTCGAACGCGACCGCTCAATTGCGATCGGTTCCGCTAGGCAGTTTCCAATCTTTCCCGGTTATGACGATAGGCCAGGAAGTTGCCCAGAAAGGCTTGGGGATCAGAATGTTTATGAATCGCCGCAAGAGCGAACGCCGCCCGTGCCGGAGCGTCGCCAAAATTCAGCTGGGCACAGGGTCGCTGCCACGCGACTGCATGATCACCGATATTTCGGCCGGCGGCGTCAAGGTGATCGCCGAATATCTGGAGATCCCGCCGGAATTCACCATCATCCTGTCGACCGGCAGTCCGCGTCAGTGCCGGCTGGCCTGGCAAATCGGGCACGAGTTCGGCGCCCAGTTCGTCGACTGAACCAGCGATTTCGCTGCTTTCTCGCCGGGCGTCCGGCACCGGATCTGGGCCGGATGACGGCGACATGATGGCATCCTTAACCGGACCTTAGGGTTAAGCTGTGAGCATCCCGGAACCTTCGCCGTTCCGAGTCTCGCTTTATGTTTGAGAAATTACCCCGACCCTCAGGCCGCGCGCGCCGTCTCGCGGGCACGGTATCTGCCGCAATCCTGCTGATCGGGTTGTCCGCCTGTCAAACCTCCGGCCCGTCTGACATCACCGGCTCATTGGGCGACACGGCGGAGGCCACGCCGGCACCCGCCGATCCGCGGCGCGACATCGCGACCTACCACGAGCGCGTCCGCGCCAACCCGAAAGACACCGACGCTGCGCTGAAATACGCCCGGGCATTGCGCGCCACCGGACAGCGGGCCCAGGCGGTCGCCGTCATGGAGCAGGCGGTGTTGGCGCAGCCCAGCAACAAGGCACTGCTCGCGGGTTACGGACGGGCGCTCGCCGACAACGGCAATTTCCAGCAGGCATTCGACGTGCTCGGGCGCGCGCATACGCCGGAAGATCCGGACTGGCGCATCCTGTCGGCGCAGGGCGCCGTGCTCGATCAGCTCGATCGCCACGACGAGGCGCGGCAGTACTATGCGAGTGCGCTGAAGATCGTGCCTGACGATCCGTCAGTGCTCTCCAATATCGGGTTGTCCTATTTGCTGTCGAAGGACCTGCCGAAGGCCGAGGAGACGCTGCGCCGTGCCCGGGAGCGCGCCCCCGGCGACATGCGGGTGCGGACCAATCTCGCCGTCGTGGTTGGCTTGCAGGGCCGCCAGTCCGAGGCGGAAACCATCATGAAGGCCGATCTGACGCCGGAGCAGGGCTCAGCCAACGTCGCCGCGCTGAAACGGCTGTTGGCGCGCAGGGATGCGAGCCGCACCGACGCCGAGAAGATCCCGGTCGCGGCCAGTCGCCGCGACTAGGACGGTTTCAAGCGGGACGCTAGCCGGCGGCCCGGCGCCCGTCGTTTCGGCGCGACTGCAGCTTCTTGAGGATCGGCGACAGGAACGACTCGCGGGCTTCGGCGAGATCGGGGCGGCCGGTGAGGCGCTGCGCGATCTGCAGGAAAGTCCTTGTGGTGCGGTGACGCGCGGAGACTTCCGCGATCATCTGGCCGTTGTTGGCGGCTTCACCGAACAGCCTGCAGTCGAACGGGATCGCCGCGATGGGCTGGCTCTCGATCGTCTTGGCGAAATCCTTGACCTCGATCTCGGGGCGCTTGGACATGCCGACCTGGTTCAGGCAGTAGAGCGGCGGGCGGTCGTTCGGACGCGCGGTCCTCAACAGGTTCATCATGTTCTTGGTGTTGCGCATGTTGGCGAGGTCGGGCTCTGCAACGATCAGGATATCGTCGGCACCGACCAGCACGCGTTTGGTCCAGGCGGTCCATTGATGCGGCACGTCGAGCACGATGCAGGACGTCGTCATGCGCATCGTATCGAAGATGGCATCGAACGCTTCGGCGCCGAAATCGTAGACCTGGTCGAGGGTGGCCGGCGCCGCCAGCAAGCTGAGATGATCGCCGCACTTTGCGAGCAGGCGTTCCATGAACGCGGAGTCCGGACGTTCGGGCGAGAACACGGCGTTGGCGATGCCCTGCACCGGGTCCTGATTGTAGTCCAGGCCGGCGGTACCGAAGGCGAGGTCGAGATCGACGACCACCGAGTCCAGCCCAAGGTCGCGCGCGATGGTCCAGGCGACATTGTGGGCAACGGTCGAAGCGCCGACGCCGCCCTTGGCGCCCGCGACCGCGATCAGGCGGCCGACCGAGACCGCTTCGGAGGCCGAGAACAGGCTGCAGATCGAGCGCACGATGTCGAGCACCTTGACCGGCCCGATGACGTAGTCGTTGACGCCGCGCCGGACCAATTCGCGATACGGCGCAGTCTCGCCGGGCATGCCGAGCACCACGACGCGGGTGCCGGGATCGCAGACCGTGGCGAGCTCGTCGAGACCGGCGAGGAAATCATGATCCGGCTCGGTCTCCAGCATGATGACGTTGGGCGTCGGCGCCTTGTGGTAGGCGTCGATCGCCGCGGCGATGCCGCCCATATGGACCGAGAGATGAGCCTTGGCGAGCCGGCGGTCGTCGGCAGCCGCGCGTGCGTTCGCGGCGGTCGCGACGCTGGCGCAGAACGCCTGCACGGAAATCCGCGGCGCCGGCGCGATGTAATCGTTGGCGTGCTGCGGCTCGTCTTGCTGTTCGGTCATTTCGCGGCGTCGCTCAGCTTGGCTTTCTCGGTTTCGGGGTAGGCGGTCGCGGTCGACTCACCCTTGCGGTATTTATCGAACGCGATCGTACGGCGCGGCGTATAGGCTGCGGTCTCGGTTCGCGGCTGTTCGAGGTCGGACGGATTGGCGACCATCGCGGCAAGGTTACGCTGCGTGGCGCAGCCGAAATTGTCGTACTGTTTGTTCTCGTTGTAGCTCGGATTGTAGATCGAGGGACCGAGGTCGCTCGGCCACACTCCGCAGGGACCGGCGACGGCGGCCATCTTCGGATAGCTCAGCCGAATGGTCGGAAGCGCACGCGGATCATCGAGATGATAGGAGCGCCTGGTGATGGCATGGGCGGGCACGCCCATCGACGCCAGCAGGCCGCGGATCTCCTGATACACCGCCTGTGCCGAGCGCGCGTTCGAGCTGTCGGCCGGCACGTCGATCGCAATCGCGCCGGTGCCTTCGCGGCGCCAGGTGCGCGCCAGCCCCATGACGTCGTCGCGCTGGGTTTCGGTGAGGTTGCCGCGGGCGCGGCCGACGAAGACGACGATCGATTGCTCGCCTTCGGTGACGGCGATCGGATGCCGCTGCCGGTAGTCGTCGGGCACCGTGCCGGTGACGACATCGCTCGTCAGATTGCAGCCGCCGAGCGCGATCGCGCTGACGGCGAGGGCGCCGAACAGCCACAGCGTCCTGGCACGACCGGCTTGTGTGTTGCGTGTCATCATAGGATCCCCCAACCCCTTCAGGTCCGCGCCTCAGTCGATGATGAAGCCGAAATTGACCGGCGTGGCGCCGATCGGCTCGCTGCGGGCGGCAACGCCGTAGATGCGATTGACGCGCGCCAGCAGCGCCGACTGCGCGTCGGAAGCCGGGGCAAATCCGTCGTCGGGACGAGACAGCTCCTTCTGCGCAACGGCGCGCACCACGTAGGGCGTCACGATGACCATGAGCTCGGTCTCGTTGTTGACGAAGTCCTGGCTCCTGAAGAGCTGGCCGAGGATCGGGATCTGATCGACGCCGGGCATGCCGTTGATGGCCTGCTTGGTCTGCTCCTGGATCAAACCGGCCATCGCAATCGAGCCGCCGGAGGGCACCTCCAGCGTGGTGTCGGCGCGGCGGGTCTTGATCGAGGGAATGGTCGTGCCGTTCTGACCGCCGGTCAGGGCGTTCTCCATCGAGACTTCGGAGACCTCGGTCATCACCTTCAGGCTGATCCGTCCCTCGGTCAGCACTACCGGAGTGAAGTTGAGCGAGATGCCGAACTTCTTGAAGCTGACGGTCTGGACGCAATTGCCGATCGTGCCCGACGTCGTCGTCTGGCAGGTGACACCGGTCGGAATCGGAAACTCGCCGCCCGAAATGAAGGTCGCCGACTCGCCGGAGATCGCGGTGAGGTTGGGTTCGGCCAGCGTCTTGACGACGCCCGCGCTCTCCATCGCGCGCAGCGTCGCGGTGACGGTCGGTACGCCGAGCTTGTTCAGGGCTGCGCCCGTCAGCCCGTTGCTGGGGGCGAGCGCACCATTATTGGCGGTAAAGGCGTTGGCGTTGTTGAAGACCACCGCGGCGGTGCCGTAGTTCATGTTGGCGCTGAGGTCGACGCCGAGCTGTTTCACGACGTCCCGGCGGACTTCGGCGACGGTGACTTTCAGCATCACCTGGTCGCGGCCGCGGACCACGATGGAATTGACGACCTTGTCGGCGCTGCCGACCAGTTTGGCGGCGATGTCACCGGCCTGCTGGGCCTCGACCGGGCTTGCCACCGTGCCGGTCAGGACGACGCTGTCGCCGACGCCCTCGATCTGGACGCCGGGCAGCATCTGCTTCAGCGCGGCGCGCATGCCGTTGAGGTCGCGCTTGATCGCGATGTCGTAGGAGGCGACCTGGTTGCCGTCGGCGTCGAAGAACACCACGTTGGTCTGGCCGACCGCCGCGCCGATGATATAGGCGCGCTGCGCCGAGCGGATCACGGCGTTGGCGATCTTGGGATCGGCGACCAGAACGTCCTTGGCCTCGCGCGGCAGATCGACCACGACCGACTTGCCAACGCCGAGCGAGACGGAGCGCGTCTTGGCGGCGATGCTGCTCGTCACCGCGACATCCGCGTTCTTGTCGGGATCGGTCGCGCTGGCAAGGGCAGGGATCAGCATCAGCGCAGTGATCGCCGAGAATGACAGCGCGCGGACCAGCGTGGTCGACGTCGCCATTTGTTTCGCACCCGTCGTCATATCGAAGCCCCCATCACTTCTGTGTCGTCAGAGAGCTCGGGATGCCGAAGCGCACCACCTTGATGCTCTCGCCCCGCTTCGGGGCATGGTCTCTGGTCTCGTCGGTCTGTTCGTTGACGTCGGCGATGCTGCGCAGCGCCAGCGCCAGCGTGCCGCTCTGCCGGGCGCGCGCCAGCGTCTCGGCCTGTTCAGGCTTGAGCTCGAGGGTCACGGTCTTGCCGACGAGGGAGTTGTTGCCGTCCTTCTCCTTCGGCGCCTGGTCGATCGCCAGCACGCGGACGTTGGACAGCAGGATTTCAGTGGTAACGATATCGCGGCCGCCTTGCTGGTCTGGATTCTTGTCGCGTCGCGACAGGATCACATCGACGCGGTCGTTCGGCAGAATGAAGCCGCCGGCGCCGGTCTCCGGCGAGATTTCGGTGGAGATCGCGCGCATGCCGGAGGGCAGGATCGCGGCCATGAAGCCGCTTCCATTGGCCTTGACCAGCTTTTGCTCGCGGATCGGTTCGCCGACGATGAAGGGCGCGCGTGCGATCGAACCGATGACGTCGTTCATGGCATTGGCGTTGGCGTCGTGACGGATGAACGCGCTGCTGGCAGTTTCAGCCGGCCAGCGCTGCCACTGGATGTCTTCGGCCTTGACCGATTGACCGAGCCCGATGTCGGACTTTGCGACCAGCACTTCGACGGTCGGCAGTTGCGCGACGGGCGGCGCAACCGGCGCCGGTTTGCGATCGCCAACGCTCGCGAGATACATGGCCGCGAGGCCTGCGACGCCGGCGATGCCGAGGACCACGATGCGTGCCGTTTTCATGCGATTGTCTGAATGCCCTTCACACAGGGCAGTCGCGTCCTTGCGGCACTGACAGCCCTTCCCGAGGCATCACTACGGCCGCAAAAGTATAAGGGAACTTGATGGAAGGTCCGGACAATTAAGGGATTGGTGGGGATGGTGAACGGCGAGTTATCGGCGCCGTCGCATCTCCGCAGAATCCCGGAGATCGCGCTCGCGCAACGTGTGCGATGTGGGAGTCGCAACGCGGCGTCAAAGCCGGTCGGTCGTGGTTAATGTCGCCTGATGCGCAATCCCGCGCGCACGGATCAGAGCGCGGCTTTCAACGCGGCAAAGCCGCGATCGAGATCGGCCTTGAGGTCATCGAGGTTCTCGAGCCCGATATGCAGCCGCAGCGTCGGGCCGCCCGGCGACCATTTGGTCGCGGTGCGATAGTCGCTGCAGTCGAACGGGATGGCGAGGCTTTCGAAGCCGCCCCAGGAAAAGCCCATGCCGAACAGCGTGAGCGCGTTCAGCATTGCATCGACCGCGGTCTGCGGCACCGGCTTCAGCACGATGCTGAACAACCCGGAGGCGCCGGTGAAGTCGCGTTTCCAGATCGCGTGCCCGGGATCGGTGTCGAGGGCAGGGTGCAGCACGCGATCGACCTCGGGCCGCGCGCCGAGCCAGCGCGCGATCTCGAGCCCGGAGCGGTGGTGCTGCGCAAGCCGCACCGATAGCGTGCGAACCCCGCGCAGCGCGAGATAGACGTCGTCGGGGCCGGCGCAGACGCCGAGCAGGCGGATCGCCTCCTGGATCAGCGGCCAGGCTTTCGCATTGGCTGCGACGGTGCCGAACATGATGTCGGAGTGGCCGCCGATATATTTGGTGCCGGCCTGCATGCTGATGTCGACGCCCTGTTCGAGCGAGCGGTGATAGAGCGGCGTCGCCCAGGTGTTGTCGTCGATCATGAGCGCGCCGCGGGCGTGCGCCACGGCCGACATCGCCCGCACGTCCGGCATCTCGAACGTCTGCGAGCCGGGCGCTTCGATCAGCACCGCGCGGGTGTTCGGCTTGAACAGCGTCTCGATGCCGGCGCCGATCAGCGGGTCGAAATAGCTGGTCTCGATGCCGTAGCGCTTGAGCATGTTGTCGCAGAAATTGCGGGTCGGCCGATAGGCATTGTCGCACACCAGGAGGTGATCGCCGGCCTTCAGCACGGCAAGCAGCGTGGTGCTGATCGCCGCCAGCCCCGACGGGGCGAGGCCGACGCCGGCGCATTGCGGGCCTTCCAGCGCCATCAGCACGTCCTGCAGCGCCCGCGTGGTCGGGCTGCCATGGCGGCCATAGGTAAATTCGGCGCGATGGGCGTGGAGGTCCTCCGCGGTCGGATAGAGCACGGTCGAGCCGTGAAACACCGGCGGATTGACAAAGCCCTTCTGGGCCTTGGTGTCGCGGCCGGCCGTGACCAGACGGGTCGCGGCCTGTTGCGGGTGGGAGGGCGTGGAGCCGTCGGAGGAGGTCATGGAGCGCTGCCGTTAGACTTTAGACTTTTTGCCGCAGCCCTACCGCGTCGGAAGACAGGGCTGGGCCGGGCGGTGCTACTAACAAGAGGTAGAAGACATGCGTCAACCCCTTGACCCGGCTCGTCAGTCGCTATGTGATGCGCCGCAACTACCAGTCGCCGCACGTTGAGGGGCCTGCCGCGACCTACGATCCGTTGCCTGACCGGTTTGCAAGTCAAACTGCCGGTCAAATCGGCATTTTTGCTGCAAGGGATCATTGGGATGGCCCGTGAACGCGAGGCGATCACAAAGTAACCGTCCACCGGACGACCCTGAAAGGCCCCGCCCATGAAACGCGTATCCCTGGCTGTCACCCTTGCCGCCGCCGCCGCCCTGTCGGTCCAGGCCGCCTCGGCGCAAACCCTCAAGACGGTCAAGGACCGAGGCCAGCTGTCCTGCGGCGTCAGCGGCGGCCTGCCGGGCTTCTCGTCGCCGGACGACAAGGGGAACTGGACCGGCATCGACGTCGACATCTGCCGTGGCATCGCCGCGGCGATCTTCGACGATCCGTCCAAGGTCAAGTTCGTGCCGCTGTCGGCCAAGGACCGCTTCACCGCGCTGCAGTCGGGCGAGATCGACGTGCTGTCGCGCAACACCACCTGGACGCTGTCGCGCGATACCTCGCTCGGCGCCAACTTCACCGGCGTGACCTATTATGACGGGCAGGGCTTTCTGGTGAAGAAGTCGCTGAAAGTGAACTCGGCGCTGGAGCTGAACAGCGCGTCGGTCTGCGTGCAGACCGGCACCACGACCGAGCAGAACCTCGCCGACTACTTCAAGGGCAACAACATGAAGTACGAGGTGATCGCGTTCGCCGGCGCCGACGAGACCGTGAAGGCCTACGAGACCGGCCGTTGCGACGTGTTCACCTCCGACGTGTCCCAGCTCTATGCGCAGCGGCTGAAGCTCGCCAACCCGGCCGACCACGTCGTGCTGCCCGAGATCATCTCCAAGGAGCCGCTCGGCCCGATGGTTCGCCATGGCGACGACCAGTGGTTCGACATCGTGAAGTGGGCGCTGTTCGCCCAGATCAATGCCGAGGAACTCGGTGTCACCCAGAAGAACGTCGACGAGATGGCCAAGTCGGACAAGCCCGACCTCAAGCGCGCCTTCGGCACCGACGGCAATCTCGGTGAGCAGCTCGGCCTGACCAAGGACTGGTTCTCCCGCATCATCAAGGCCGTCGGCAATTACGGCGAGATGTACGATCGCAACGTCGGCGCCGGATCGAAGCTGCAGATCGCACGCGGGCTCAATAATCTCTGGAACAAGGGCGGCATCCAGTACGCGCCTCCGATCCGCTGATCGGCGACGAGGCGGCTGCGGCGATGACGACCGAGCCCCGAAAACCACCGCCGCAGTTCATCTTCCGCCTGAAGCGCGCGCTCGGCGGCCAGTCCGGCTGGACTGGCCTTGCCGTGCAGATCGTGTTCGCGGCGGTGTTGGCCTGGGTCGCCTATGAGATCGTGGCCAATGCCCGTGCCAACCTGGAGACGCAGCGCATTGCATCCGGGTTCGGGTTTCTCAAGAACAATGCGGGCTTTGATGTCAGCCTGAACCTGATCCCGTATTCGGGGTCGGACACCTATACGCGGGTGTTCTTCGTCGGCCTGTTCAACACGCTGCTGGTTGCGGGCATTGGCATCGTCTTCGCCACCATTATCGGCTTCATCATTGCGCTGTGCCGGCTGTCGCCGAACTGGCTGCTGGCGCGGCTCGGCGAGATCTATGTCGAGATCGTCCGCAATCTGCCGCTGCTGTTCCAGCTGTTGTTCTGGTACCTTGCGGTGCTGGCGGCGCTGCCGGGGCCGCGCCAGAGCATCTCGCTGTTCAACGCCTTCTTCCTCTCCAATCGCGGGCTGGTGATCCCGCGGCCGATCGGCGAGGCCGGGCTTGATCCGTTTCTGATCGCGCTTGCGATCGCCATCGCAGGCGCGCTGGCGCTGCGCGGCTACGCAAGGCGGGCGCTGTTTCAACGCGGGCAGGCGATCCGGATCTGGCCCTATGTGCTCGGCCTGCTGGTCGGATTGCCGCTGGTGACGGTGCTGGTGTTCGGGCTGCCGGTGACCTTCGAGTTGCCGCAACTCAAGGGCTTCAACTTCGCCGGCGGCGCGCGGGTCATTCCGGAGCTGGTTGCGCTGGTGGTTGCGCTGTCGACCTATACGGCGGCCTTCATCGCCGAGATCGTCCGCGCCGGTATTCTATCGGTCCATAAGGGACAGATGGAAGCCGGCTCGTCGCTCGGCCTGTCGCGCGGCACCACCTTGCGGCTGATCGTCGTGCCGCAGGCGATGCGCGTCATCGTTCCGCCGCTGACCAACCAGTATCTCAACCTGACCAAGAATTCGTCGCTGGCGGTCGCGATCGGCTATCCCGACCTTGTCTCGGTATTTGCCGGAACGACCCTGAGCCAGACCGGCCAGGCGATCGAGATCATCGCCATCACCATGGGCGTGTACCTGCTGATCTCGCTGGTCACCAGCGCGGTCATGAGCGTCTATGGCTGGCGCATCAACCGGAGCCTTGGGGCATGACCGACGTCACCGCGTCATCCTTTGTCCGGCAGGACCTGGTGCCCGAGCGCCGGGCGCCGGTGAGGACCACCGGCCTCGTCGGTTTCATCCGCACGCGGCTCTTGAATTCGCCGACCAACATCCTGCTGACGATCCTGGCGCTGGGGCTGCTCTGGTACATGATCGTTCCCGCGTTCAGGTTCCTGCTGGTCGATGCGGTCTGGAGCGGCAAGGACCGCAATGCGTGCCTTGCCGAGACCGCCGGCCGTCAGGTCGGCGCCTGCTGGCCCTATATCCAGGCCAAGCTCACCCAGCTGATCTATGGCTTCTACCCGGAAGCCGAACGCTGGCGCGTCAACCTGACCTTCGTCCTCGCGGCTGTTCTGTTGCTGCCACTCCTTATTCCGCGCCTACCGGCGAAGGGCTTGAATGCGAGCCTGTTCTTCTTCGCCTTTCCGGCGGTCGCATTCTTCCTGCTGCGCGGCGGCGGGCTGACCGGTTTCGGCGTGAGCTGGGTCGCGAGCCTGTTGCAGCTGTTCGACGACAGCATCGGCAATGCCGGGCAGGTACTGGTCAATCTCAGCCAGAATTCGGCGATCGGACCGCCGCTGTGGGCCGTCGGCAAGATCATCGTGCTTGTCGGCAGCCTGATCGGCTGGCTGATCTTCCCGATGACCTGGCTGCGCGAGCAGCTTCAGATGTCGAGCCAGCCGCTCTGGTTCGACTTCCTGCTGACCACTGGTATCGTCTCGCTGATCCTGTTTTTCCTCGGCGGCGGCATACGGACCGGACAGCGCGCGCTGCTCGCGAGCCTTGTCGGCTTTGCCGGCATCGCGATCGTGATCAAGCTGATGGGGCTCGACCGCGGCGGACTGCCCATCGTCGACACCAGGCTGTGGGGCGGCCTCTTGGTGACGCTGGTGGTGTCGGTCACCGGCATCGTCACCTCGATGCCGATCGGGATCGCGCTGGCGCTGGGCCGCCGCTCGACCATTCCGCTGATCCGGATATTCTCGATCGCCTTCATCGAGTTCTGGCGCGGCGTGCCGCTGATCACGGTGCTGTTCTTCGCAACCTACATGCTGCCGCTGTTCCTGCCGGGCAATTTCAACGTCGACGGACTGGTCCGCGCGCTGATCGGCATCGCGCTGTTTGCCGGCGCCTACCAGGCCGAGGTGGTGCGCGGCGGCCTTGCCGCGATCCCGCGCGGGCAGGGCGAGGCGGCGAGCGCGCTCGGCCTGTCCTGGTGGAAGACCACGTCGCTGATCGTGATGCCGCAGGCGCTGCGCCACGTCATTCCGGGTCTCGTCAACAGCTTCATCGCGCTGTTCAAGGACACCTCGCTGGTTTCGATCGTCGCGCTGTTCGACCTCTTGGGGTCGTTGCATGCGACGTTCTCCGATCCGACCTGGTCGACGCCGACCACGGCCTTTACCGGCTTCGCTTTCGCTGGAATGATCTACTTCGTGTTCTGCTTTGGAATGTCGCGCTACTCGCTGTTCGTCGAAAACCGGCTCAACGCTCACCGCCGCCACTGAACAAGGTCATCATGTCCACAACCCCGATCGTCAACATTTCCGCTCTCAACAAATGGTACGGCGACTTCCACGTGCTGCGCGACATCAACCTGGAGGTCGGCAAGGGCGAGCGCATCGTGATCTGCGGGCCGTCCGGTTCGGGCAAGTCGACCCTGATCCGCTGCATCAACGCGCTGGAGGAATTCCAGGAGGGCGAGATCGTGGTCGACGGCATCGACCTTGGCCCGAACCTTCGCCGTGTCGACGAGGTCCGCCGCGAGGTCGGCATGGTGTTCCAGAGCTTCAACCTGTTCCCGCATCTCACCGTGCTCGACAATTGCACGCTGGCGCCGATCTGGGTGCGCAACATCCCCAAGAAGGATGCCGAGGCCACCGCCATGAAGTTCCTCGAGCGGGTCAAGATCCCGCATCAGGCCAACAAGTTTCCCGGCCAGATGTCGGGCGGTCAGCAGCAGCGCGTTGCGATCGCCCGTGCGCTGACCATGAACCCGAAGGTGATGCTGTTCGACGAGCCGACCTCGGCGCTCGACCCGGAGATGGTCAAGGAAGTGCTCGACACCATGGTCGATCTTGCCAAGGAGGGCATGACCATGCTGGTCGTCACCCATGAAATGGGCTTTGCCCGCGAGGTCGCCAACCGCGTCGTCTTCATGGACGCGGGCCAGATCATCGAATCGAACACGCCGCAGGAATTCTTCGCCAACCCGCAGCACGCGCGGTCGAAGCTGTTCCTAAGCCAGATTCTCCGGTGATTTCCGCCGTCATTGCGAGCCACCCGGTCGGCGCAAAGCGCCGCCGGATGACAGGCTCCGCGAAGCGATCCAATCTTCCGCATCGGAAGCATGGATTGCTTCGTCGCAATAGCTCCTCGCAATGACGTCTGCGGGGACGCGGTTGGTTACACCAGCGGCAGCTCGATCTTGCTGCGCTTTTCCAGCCATTCCGGGACCGGCAAATTCTTCGAGCGCATGAAGGCCGGGTTGAACAGCTTGGACTGATAGCGGTTGCCGGAGTCGCAGAGGATGGTGACGATGGTCTTGCCGGGGCCGAGCTGTTTGGCGAGCTGGATCGCGCCCGCGATGTTGACGCCGGTCGAGCCGCCGAGGCACAGGCCTTCGTGCTCCAAAAGCTCATAGATGATGGTCACGGCTTCCTCGTCGGAGATCAGGAACGCGGTGTCGACCTTCGCCGTCTCGACCACAGGCGTGACGCGTCCGAGCCCGATGCCTTCCGTGATCGAGTCGCCCGGCGTCGATTTGACCTGCCCATTCTTGAACAGTTCGTACATTCCGAAGCCGTGCGGATCGGCGCAGGCCGTGATGATGGCCGGGTTCTTTTCTTTCAGGTAGCGGCTGACGCCGGCAAGCGTGCCGCCGGTGCCGACCGAGCAGATGAAGCCGTCGACCTTGCCGTCGGTCTGCTGCCAGATTTCCGGTCCGGTCGAGTCGTAGTGCGCCTTGGGATTGTCGAGGTTGTTCCACTGGTCGGCGAACAGCACGCCGTTCGGTTCGGTCTTGCGCAGCTGCTCGGCAAGACGCTTGCCGAGATGCTGATAGTTGTTCGGATTGGCGAAGGGCAGCGCCGGCGCCTCGACGAGTTCGGCGCCGCACAGCCGCAGCATGTCCTTCTTTTCCTGGCTCTGCGTCTCAGGAATGACGATCAGGGTGCGATAGCCGCGCGCACTCGCCACGACGGCAAGCCCGATCCCGGTATTGCCCGCGGTCGACTCGACCACGAGGCCGCCGGGCTTCAGCGCGCCGCGCCTCTCGGCCTCCAGGATCATCCATTTGCCGGCACGATCCTTCACCGACTGGCCCGGGTTCATGAATTCGGCCTTGCCGAGAATGGTGCAGCCGGTCAGTTCGGACGCGCGTTTCAGCTTGATGAGCGGGGTGTTGCCGATCGCTTCGATGACGTCTTTGTTGAATATCATGTCGGGGAATTTCTTTGCCGGTCTGTGTCTTGCTTGGCGAACCTAGTGTGCTGATCGAAAAAGGGAAGGGCTTTTGCACTGCGGCAAGAGGCGGGTTCAACACGCTTGACCTCACAAGCGCGAATGTTGCGGACTTGGGGAGAACGCCGTTTTTCGGCGGTCGGGTCGACCAGCAGAATCATCCTGCGGTCCGCGGTTTTGCATGAGTTGCGCGCTCCAGGCCGATCGAGACCTGACGGCGCGGTGCGCGGCGGCGCGACTTTCGCGCCGCGCCGGCACATCTTGCGGATTCAATGCAACAGGAGCCGAGAAATCCCCATGAAATCTTTGTAAGAATCGTGACTTCCGGCACGGGTCCGAAATGCGCGGAAATGCCGTAAAAAATAGGGAAAAGTCGGCATTCAAGGTAGCCACGAATCGCTTGCGATGCGACGCCACGCAATCGTGACGGGGCTGTCCGCCCCATTGTCCCAAGGGTAGGATGGGACAGGCAGGTTCCATTGGAAGCATACCCCCGTGAACGTCACCCAGACCATCGCTGAACGCGTCATTCGTGCGCCATGGGCGAGGTCTGGCTTCGGCGGAGAATGGGTGTGACCCAGCCCGTACCCGTGATGGTGCCTGGAGGCCGGTTCGGCCTCGCCGTCCGCGCGCGCCGGCTCGCGGGACGCTCGCTTGTTGCGCTCGGCCTGGTCGCTGGTTCTGCCGGCTGCATTCTGACCCAGGACATCCCTGATCCGGCGCTCGATGTGCCGCAGGGCTACAAGGCCGCGCGTCTCGGCCGGCCGGGCGACGCGCTTCCGACGCTCGATTGGTGGCGGGGCTTCCGTTCCAAGGAGCTGACCCGGCTGATGGAGGAGGCGCAGACCGTCAACCTCGACATTGCCGCTGCGGTTGCGCGCTTCCGCCAGGCTGACGCGCTGGCGCGGCAGGCCGGCGCGGCGCTGCTGCCGACCCTCAACCTCAACGGATCGGAAACCTACTCGCGCACCTCCGGCTCCAGTGCCAGCGGCCTCACCAATGGCGGGCGCGAGGTGGTGAACTACAATGCCTCGCTGAGCGCGAGCTATCAGCTCGACTTCTGGGGCCAGAACCGCGACGCCGCGCAGGCGGCGGAGGAGACCGCCGTTGCCAACCGGTTCGATCGCGAGGTGGTGGCGCTGACCACGCTGGCAAGCGTCGCCAATGCTTATTTCACCGTGCTGGCGACGCAGGACCGGCTTCGCACCGCGCAGAGCAACATCGCCAGCGCCGAGCGCATCCTCAATGCGATCAAGGAGCGCTTCAAGGCCGGCACCGGCTCCGATCTCGACGTCGCGCAGCAGGAGAGCGTGCTCGCGAACCAGCGCGCGCTGGTGCCGCCGCTGCGGCAGACGCTCGCCCAGAATATCAACGCGCTCGCCGTGCTGGTGTCGCGCCCGCCGGAAAGCGTGCGCGTCTCCGGCGGCTCCCTCAACGCCGTTGCGATCCCGCGCGTCACGCCGGGCCTGCCGTCTGAATTGCTGACCCAGCGTCCCGACATCCGCCGGCAGGAGGCGCAGCTGGCATCCGCCACCGCCAATGTCGGCAGCGCGCGGGCGCAGTTCTTCCCGAGCATCCAGCTGACCGGGACGGGTGGCTACCAGAGCCAGGCGCTGGTCTCGCTGTTCCAGCCGCATGCCGCCTTCTTCAACCTGGTCGGCAGCATGACCCAGCCGATCTTCGACGGCGGCCGGATCCTCGGCAATTTCGAATACACCAAGGCCAAGCAGGACGAGTTGCTGCAGACCTACCGCAAGACGGTGGTGCAGTCGTTCACCGACGTCGACAATGCGCTGGTCGCGATCCGCGAGACCACGCGCCGGCTGCAGCTGCAGCGCGACGTGCTGTCGTCGTCGCGGCGCGCCTTCGACCTCGCCGAGCAGCAGCTCAAGGCCGGCACCGCCGATATCGTAACTGTGCTAAACACGCAGCTGACCCTGTTCCAGGCGGAAGATGCCTATTCGCAGGCCCAACTGGCCCGGCTATTGGCGATCGTGAGCCTATATCAGGCATTAGGGGGCGGCTGGGAACCGAAGATGGAAAGACCGGTCGATGCTCTTTAAGCCCGACTCGACGGACGACGAGAAACGCACGGCGCCGCGCAAGCGGAGCCTTCTCTCGCGCCTGCTTGGGCGCATGGTGTCCTTGCTCATCACGCTCGTGATCCTGGGCGGCCTCGGCTATCTCGGCTGGCTCGCCTTCCAGCCCAAGCAAAATGGCGGCGGCGGGCGCGGCGCGGGCGGGCGGCCCGACCTGCCGGTACCGGTGCTCGCGGCGATGCCGCATGTGCAGGACGTGCCGGTCTATCTCGACGGCGTCGGTTCGGTGAAGGCGCTCAACACGGTCACCGTGCGCTCGCAGGTCGATGGCAAGCTGCTCAAGGTAAATTTCGTCGAGGGCCAGGACGTCAAGAAGGACGACGTGCTGGGCGAGATCGATCCTGCGATCTATCAGGCGCAGTACGATCAGGCGGTCGCCACGAAGGCCAAGGACGAGGCGCTGCTCGCCAACCAGAAGATCGACCTCGCCCGCTATGAGCAGCTCGCCGCCAGCAATGCGGGCTCCAAGCAGCAGGCCGATACACAACGCGCGCTGGTGGCGCAGCAGCAGGCCATCATCAAGGCCGATCAGGCCCAGATCGACAACATGCGAGCCACGCTGGGCTACACCAAGATCGTGGCGCCGATCTCCGGGCGCGCCGGCTTGCGCCAGGTCGACCAGGGCAACATCATCCACGCCTCCGACACCACCGGGCTCGTGATCCTGACCCAGCTGCAGCCGATCGCCGTGTGGTTCAGCCTGCCGCAACAGCAGATCATGCGGGTGAACGCAGCGGCGGCGAAGGGCCAGCTCGCGGTCGACGTGTTCGGCAATGACGGCGTCACCGTGATCGATACCGGCAAGCTGACCGGCATCGACAACCAGGTCGATCCGACCACCGGCACGCTGAAGCTGAAGGCCGAATTCCCCAATGCCAGCTACCAGCTCTGGCCCGGCCAGTTCGTCAATGTGCGGCTCAAGGTCGAGACCCTGCCGCAGGCGATCGTGGTGCCGACCTCGGCGGTGCAGCGCGGTCCGGCCGGCACCTTCAGCTACGTGATCGGCGAGGGCGACATCGTCACCGCCAAGCCGGTCACGGTCACCCAGCAGAACGAGCATGAGGCCGTCATCGCCAGCGGCCTGACCACGTCGGACCGTGTCGTGACGACCGGCTTTGCCAATCTCGCCGATGGCGCGAAGGTCGTGGTCGGCAAGGACGACGGGCCGCCGGCCGCCGATCTCGCGCCGCGCAAGCGCAGCCGCAATCCCGACGGCAAGCGCGGCGCTGGTCAAGGCGAAGGGCAAGGGAAGGATCAAGGCAAGGACGGTAAGAAAGACTGGCAGGGCAAGGACGGCGAGCATCGCGGCCGGCACGAGCATAGCGAAGGCGATCAGAAGGGGCAGACCGGACCGGCGCCCGCGCCGGCGGCAGGGGGCGAACAGTCGGGCGGCGCGCCGAAGGCGCAGCCATGACCGGCATCCTGACCTCGTAATGTCCGACCCAACAGCGAGCACGCAGCCATGAGCGTCTCCGAACCGTTCATCCGCCGGCCGATCGCCACCTCGCTGCTCGGCATCGCCCTGATGATCGGCGGTGCGCTTGGCTATTGGGCGCTGCCGGTCTCCGCGCTGCCGCAGGTCGACTTCCCGACCGTGCAGGTGACGACGCAACTGCCCGGCGCCAGCCCCGACGTGGTGGCTTCGCTGATCACGGCGCCGCTGGAGCGGCAGCTCGGGCAGATCCCGTCGCTGTCGTCGATGAACTCGACCAGCTCGTTCGGCGTCAGCCAGATCTCGCTGCAGTTCGATCTCAACCGCGACATCGACGGCGCCACGCAGGATGTGCAGGCCGCGATCAACGCCGCCGCCGGCATCTTGCCGAAGACGCTGCCGTATCCGCCGGTCTACGCCAAGGTGAACCCGGCGGACGCGCCGGTGATGACGCTGGCGCTGACCTCGGACACGATCTCGCTGCGGGCGATGAGCGATCTCGCCGATACCATCCTGGGCCAACGGTTGAGCCAGATTTCCGGCGTCGGCCGGGTCTCGATCCTCGGCGGTCTCAAGCCGGCGGTGCGCGTGCAGGCCGATCTGGCCCGGCTTGCGGCCTATGGCATCGCGATGGAGGATTTGCGTAACGCGATCGCCGGCGCCAACGTGTCGGGGCCGAAGGGTTCGCTCGACGGCGCCCAGCAATCCTACACCATCGCCGCCAACGACCAGATCGCCGCCGCCGACGCCTACCGGCCGATCATCATCGCCTATCGCAACGGCTCGCCGGTCACGATCGGCGACGTCGCCCAGATCGTCGACGGGCTGGAGAACGACCGCACCGGCGGCTGGTACCAGGGCACGCCGGCCGTCATCATCGACATCCAGCGCCAGCCGGGCGCCAATGTCATCGACGTCGTCAAGCAGATCCGCGGCGAAATCCCGCGGCTGCAGCGGGCGGTCCCGGCCGGCGTCAAGCTGACCATCGTCTCCGACCGTACCGTGACGATCCGCGCCTCCGTGCGCGATGTCCAGTTCACGCTCATCCTGAGCGTCGTGCTGGTGACACTGGTGGTACTCCTGTTCCTGCGATCGCTGCGGGCGACCCTGATCGCCGGCGTCGCGCTGCCGCTGTCGCTGATCACGAGCTTCGGCATCATGTATTTCGCGGGCTTCAGCCTCGACAATCTGTCACTGATGGCGCTGACCATCGGAACCGGCTTTGTGGTCGACGACGCCATCGTCATGATCGAGAACATCGTCCGCCACATGGAAGGCGGCGAGACGGTGATGGAGGCCTCGCTGAAGGGGGCCAGCGAGATCGGCTTCACCGTGATCTCGCTGACGGTGTCGTTGATCGCCGTGTTCATCCCGCTGCTGTTCATGTCCGGCCTGGTTGGCCGCATGTTCCGCGAATTCGCGCTCACCTTGACGATCGCGGTCGTGACCTCGGCGATCGTCTCGCTGACGCTGACGCCGATGATGTGTTCGCGGCTGCTCAAGAACATCCATGAGGAGATGGCGGTCCCGGGCCTGGCCGCGGTCAGCCGTTTCATCGACCGCATGGTGGAGTTCTACAATCGAACGCTGCTCTGGGTGTTGCGGCGCCAGCGCGCGACGCTGCTGGTGACGTTCGCGACCATCGCCCTGACGCTGATCATGTATGTGCTGGCGCCGAAGGGTTTTCTGCCGCTGCAGGACACCTCGTCGATCACCGCGGTGACCGAGGCCGGGCCCGACGTCTCGTTTGCCGAGATGCAGCGGCGGCAGAGCGCGGTCTCCGACATCATCAAGGCCGATCCCGATGTGGTTGGCGTGGTCTCGGTGATCGGTTCGGGCTCGGTCAATCCGACCACCAATGTCGGCCGTCTGGTGATGACGCTGAAGCCGCTCGACGAGCGGCGCGAGGGCGTCGTCAAGGTGATCGAGCGCCTCAAGCAGAAGGTCGCGACGGTGCCCGGCATGACGGTCTACTTCCAGCCGGTGCAGGACGTGCAGATCTCGACCCAGTCGAGCCGCTCGCAATACCAGTACACGCTGACCGCGACCGACGCCGCCGAGGTCTCGCAATCGGCGCAAAAGCTCGTCGCCGAGATGCGGCGCGACCCGATCTTCCGCGATGTCTCCTCGGAGGCGCAGGAGGGCGGCTTGCGCGCGGCGCTCGACGTCAACCGCCAGCGTGCCGGCCAGCTCGGCGTCAGTCTGCAGGGCGTCACCGACACGCTGAACGATGCCTTCGCGCAGCGGCAGATCTCGACGATCTACGGCCAGGCCAACCAGTACCGCGTCGTGCTCGAAGCGCTGCCGATGTATCAGCGCGACCCGTCGATCCTCGACAAGCTCTATCTGCCCGGCGCCAACGGCGCGCAGGTACCCCTGTCGGCGGTGGCGACGCTGGTCCGGACCACGGCGCCGCTCGCGATCTCGCACCAGGCGCAATTCCCGTCGGTCTCGCTCAGCTTCAACCTGGCGCCGGGCGAGGCGCTGGGCGACGCGGTCGCGGCGGTGAAGGCGATCGAGGGCAGGATCGGGATGCCCGGCAGCATCGTCGGGATCTATTCCGGCGACGCCGCCGAATTCGCGCGCTCGCTCGCCGGGCAGCCCTGGCTGATCCTGGCGGCGATCATCACGATCTACATCGTGCTCGGCGTGCTCTACGAGAGCTATATCCATCCGATCACGATCCTGTCGACGCTGCCCTCGGCCGGCGTCGGCGCCATCCTCGCCTTGATGCTGTGCGGGCAGGACCTCTCGGTGATCGGCCTGATCGGCATCATCCTGTTGATGGGCATCGTCAAGAAGAACGCGATCATGATGATCGACTTCGCGCTGGAGGCCGAGCGTCACCAGGGCATGTCGTCCTATGACGCCATCGTGCAGGCCTGCCTGCTGCGCTTCCGCCCGATCATGATGACGACGCTGGCGGCGCTGTTCGGCGCGCTGCCGCTCGCGATCGAAAGCGGCACCGGCGCCGAATTGCGCTTCCCGCTCGGCATTTCGATCGTCGGCGGTCTGCTGCTGAGCCAGCTGCTGACGCTCTACACCACGCCGGTGATCTATCTGGCGCTCGACCGGCTCAACCGCCGGATCGAGCGGGCCGTGCCGGAGCCGGGTCCCAGCGGCCCGCCGATCGCGGGCGCCACCGAGGGCATGCAGTGATCTCGATCTCGGAGCCCTTCATCCGCAGGCCGGTGGGCACCACACTGCTTGCGATCGGGCTGTTCCTGGTCGGGATCGTCGCCTACCAGTTCCTGCCGGTGTCGTCGGTCCCGAATGTCGATTTCCCGACCATCCGGGTGTCGGCGTCCAGGCCGGGGGCCGATCCCTCGGTGATGGCCGCGACCGTCGCCGCACCGCTGGAGCGCAAGCTCGGCACCATTTCTGGCGTCGACCAGATCACCTCGACGAGCTCGCTCGGCACCACCAGCATCCAGGTGCAGTTCTCGATCGGCCGCAACATCGACCGCGCCGCGCGCGACGTGCAGGCCGCGATCAACGCCTCGCTCGCCGATCTGCCGAGCGACCTGCCGTCGCTGCCCAGGTTCCGCAAGGCCAACCCGGCCGCGTCGCCGGTATTCGTGCTGGCGCTGACCTCGAAGACGATCTCGACCAGCGCGATGTACGACGTCGCCGACACGGTGCTGGCGCAGCGCATCTCGCAGGTGCCGGGAGTGGGCGAGGTCACCGTCAGCGGCGCCGACCAGCCGGCGGTGCGCATCGCGCTCAATCCGGTGTCGCTGGCGAACGCCGGGATCGCGACCGACGACGTTCGGCTCGCGATCATCAATGCCAACCCGCTGGGGCCGGTCGGCATCTTCAATGGCGGCCGGCTGAGCGAGACGCTCTCGATCAACAAGCAGATGCGCACCGCGGCCGAGTTCCGCGACATCGTCATCAAGAGCTCGAACGGCAATTTCGTCCGCCTCGCCGACGTCGCCGAGGTCGAGGATTCCGTCCGCAACTCGCGCTCGATCGCCTGGTTCAACAAGCAGCCGGCGGTGCTGATCCAGATTACCAAGCAGGGCGACGCCAACGTCATCGACACCGTCGACGGCGTTCGCAGGTTGCTGCCGGAGCTGAGGAAATGGATTCCGGCGGGCGTCGAGATTTCGACCCTGGTCGACCGCACCGGAACGATCCGCGCCAGCGTCGAGGACATGCAGTTCACGCTGCTGGCGACCGCCGTGCTTGTGATGATTGTGGTGTTCGTGTTCCTGCGCCGGGTGGTGCCGACGATCGCCGCCGGCGTCTCGGTACCGCTGGCGCTGGCCGGCACCTGCGCCGGGATGTGGCTCGCCGGCTTCTCGATCGACAATCTGTCGCTGATGGCGCTGGCGATCTCCGTCGGCTTCGTGGTCGACGACGCCATCGTGATGATTGAGAACATGTACCGCAATCTCGAGCAGGGCATGGCGCCATATCCGGCCGCCGTCGAAGGCGCCAAGCAGATCGGCTTCACGGTGCTGTCGATCTCGCTGTCGCTGATCGCGGCCTTCACGCCGCTGATCTTCATGGATGGCATCGTCGGGCGGCTGCTGCGCGAATTCTCGCTGACGCTGGTGTTCGCGATCGCGGTCTCGACCGTGGTGTCGCTGACCATCACGCCGATGATCTGCGCGCATTACATCAGGGAGGCGACATCGGATCACGCCACCTGGTACGACCGCATCATCGAGGGCACGCTGTCGCGAGTCGTGGCGTTCTACGCAGCGACGCTGCGGATCGTGCTCGGCTATCCCTTCCTGACCCTGGTGGTGTTCTTCGCCACCGTCGCGCTGACGGTGACGCTCTACATCAAGACGCCGAAGGGCTATTTTCCGACCGACGACAGCGGCTTCGTGATCGGATCGACGCGGGCGTCAGCGGATATCTCGTTCCAGGCGATGCTTCAGCTGCAGCAGCGGCTCGCCGACATCGTGATGGCCGATCCCGCGGTCGCCGGCATCGGTTCGTCGGTCGGCTCCGGCGGCGGCCCGGGCGGCGCCACCTCCAACCGCGGCACCATGTTCATCAGTCTGAAGCCGCCGGAGGAGCGGGGCGGCCTGTCGACCGCGCAGGTGATCGACCGGCTGCGCCGCAACCTGTTCATGGTGCCGGGCATCCGCCTGTTCATGTTCGCCGCCCAGGACATCCGCACCGGCGGCCGGCAGAGCGATTCCGACTACCAGTACACGCTCGCCTCGACCGACCTCGAGCTGTTGCAGAAATGGGCGCCGATCGTGGCCAAGCGCATGGAGACGGTGGAGGGCATCACGGACGTCTCCTCCGACCGCGATCCCGGCGGCTTGCAGCTCAACCTCGCGATCGACCGCAAGACCGCCTCCAGCCTCGGCGTCCGCGTGCAGGACATCGACAACGCGCTCAACAACGCCTTCTCGCAGCGGCAGATCTCGTACATCTACACCCAGCGCAACCAGTACGTGGTGGTGCTCGAGATCGATCCGAAATTCCAGAGCGACCCGTCGAACCTCGAGCGCATCTACGTTGCCGGCGCCAACGACGTGCAGGTGCCGCTGTCGGCGCTGGTGCACTACCAGCGTGGATTGTCGGCGCTCGCGGTCTATCACTCCGGCGGCTTCCCCTCGACCACGGTGTCGTTCAACCTGCTGCCGGACGTGCCGCTGGAGGTCGCGACGACGAACATCCAGCAGGCGGTCGACGAGCTGCACATGC
>NZ_JAQOSR010000220.1:0-11819 GCF_046718885.1 Bradyrhizobium sp. UFLA01-814
GACGCCGATATGCTCTTTACGCGCTGTCGAAGACAGCTCCATTCAGTCATTTTGCTGACGCATTCTCTGTCTTAGTCGGGCGAGAAACTGAAAACGCTGTGTGAGAACCGCCTGGTTCTCATGACGGTTCCGTCGCCGGAACTGGCACGAATCCGCAAAGAATTGGCACGCGTTAACGCCTCCGCGTTCGCTTGACCATGTTTTGCGGCATCGGGAACCGGAAGATCGAAGAAAATCAATCAAGGAGTTATGATGCTGTTCGGCTCGAGCGCCGCGATTTGCGGCGCCCTGGTTGCGCTCGCCTTTTCTGGCACCGCTGCTCGAAGTGAAATCGCTGCGGTTCATTCAAGCGCCGTCGTCAATGCCGCGTGTGGGGATGCAATCGTTGGCGCGGCATCCATGTACAATCCGTTCAGGCCCGGCAAGGAGGAGGGCGGTCCGAGCACAGCCTCCGGCGAGCGCTATGATCACTCGGTCTGGGCGGCTGCCATCAAGACGAGTCTGCGTCGGAAGTTTGGTGGCGTCCAATTTGGCGCGAGGCCGAAATATGCCCTCGTCGAGGCCGTCGGCAAGAAGGTCATCGTGAAGATAAATGACGTGGGGCCGCTAAGGCCTGGCCGCGTCATCGACCTCAATGAGCGGACGATGCGCTATTTCGATCCAAGCCTGGAGCTCGGAGTCATCAGTGGCGTCAAGGTCAGCCCGCTTGCGGGAGACTATTGGATTCCCGGACCGGTCGGTTGAACACCGCACGCGAAAGAGCCAGGGCGTGGCACGTAGCAGGCGCGGATCAGTCCACCGGGTCCGCGCGAAGCGCGGTCCGATGACAAGCTCCGGCATCATCTGCCGTTGCATCCGGCGAATGATGGTGGATTGCGCTTCGCTGATCCGCCCTTCGCTCGCAATGACGATGACGATCGCCGGAGGCTGCTGCTACAGCGTCACCACGATCTTGCCGAGATGCTTGTTGGCTTCCATGTGTTCGAACGCCTTGCCGATGTCGGCGAATTTGTAGACCTGGTCGATCGGCAGCTGCAGCTTGCGTGCCTCGACCGCGGGCCAGATGTCCTTGCGCACCTCGTCGAAGATTTCGCGGATCTCCTCGATCGAGCGGGTGCGGAAGGTGACGCCGATATACTGGATGCGGCGCGCCGCATGCAGGTCGAAGTTGAAGTCGCCATGGGTGCCGCCGAGCCGGCCGACATTGACGATGCGGCCCTTGACCTTGGTCGCCTTGAGGTTCTGGTTCGCGACCGGTCCGGAAACCTGGTCGACGATCAGGTCGACGCCTTCGCCTGATGTCGCCTGCAGCACCTGATCGACCCAGCCGGGATCCTTGGAATCCACCGCGAGATCGGCGCCGAACTCCTTCAGCCGACCGCGCCGCATCGCGTCGGTCGATGAGCCCACCACGAGCCTGGCGCCCTTCAGCTTGGCGATCTGCATCGCCATCAGCCCGACGCCCGAGCTTGCGCCCTGGATCAGCACCGTCTGGCCCGGCTGCAGCGCGCCATTGGTGACGACGGCGTTGTGCATGGTGGCGAGCGCGACGGGCAAGGTTGCGGCCTCGTCGAAATTCATGTTCGAGGGCGCGCGGAACAGCCGGCCGTGATCGGCCAGCGTGTATTCGGCGAATGCCGCGCCGCCGGAGCCCATGATCTTGTCGCCGACCTTGACGCCTTTGGCATCGGGGCCGAGGTCGGCGACCTCGCCGGCCCATTCCATGCCGAGCACGGTGCCGACACCGCCGGCCGCGCCGTGGACATGGCCCTTGGTCATGCCGAGATCGGCGCGGTTCAGCCCGCAGGCATGGACCTTGACCAGCACCTGGGTGCCCTTCGGCACGGGCTTCGCAACGTCGGTGATTTCAGGGCCGTTAGGGCCGTAGACATAGGCTTTCATGGGGGCATTCCCTTCGGTCTGAATCCTCATGGTGAGGAGCGCGTGTTCGCACGTCTCGAACCATGAGGCCCGACTGTGGCCTCATCCTTCGAGACGCTTGCTTCGCAAGCTCCTCAGGATGAGGAGATAGAGCCGCGCGCGATCAAATCGCCTATTCCGCGGCCTGGCGCTTGGCGCCGGACATCATCGCTTCCAGCCGCTCGCGGATGATCGCTTCCGCTTCGTGGACGATGCGCGATACCAGCTCGGCGCAGGACGGAATGTCGTGGATCAGGCCCTGCACCTGGCCGGCCGACCAGATGCCTTCGTCGGCATCGCCTGACGCGTAGACCATCTTGCCGCGGGCGCCGGCGACCAGCTCGCGCACGTCCTCGAACTTGGCGCCTTCCTTCTCCATTTGCACGACCTTGGTCGAGATCGCGTTCTTCGCGACGCGCGAGGTGTTGCGCATGGTGCGGAAGATCAGCTCGGTCTCGCGCTCGTCATTGGCGACAATGCGTTCCTTCACGAGCTGGTGGATCGGGCTCTCCCTGGTGCACATGAAGCGCGTGCCCATGTTGATGCCTTCGGCGCCGAGCGCGAGCGCAGCGACCAGGCCGCGCGCATCGCCGAAGCCGCCCGAGGCGATCATCGGGATCTTCACCTTGTCGGCGGCGGCGGGGATCAGGATCAGGCCGGGGGTGTCGTCCTCGCCGGGATGGCCGGCGCATTCAAAGCCGTCGATCGAGATCGCGTCGGCGCCCATCCGCTCGGCGGACAGCGCATGGCGCACGCTGGTGCATTTGTGCAGCACCTTGATGCCGTGCTTCTTGAACTCGTCGACATGTTCCTGCGGCTTGTTGCCGGCGGTCTCGACGATCTTGATGCCGCTCTCGATGATGGCTTGGCGGTATTCGGCGTAGGGCGGCGGCTTGATCGCGGGCAGAATGGTCAGGTTGACGCCGAACGGCTTGTCGGTCAGCTCGCGGCAGCGCGCGATTTCCTTGCGCAGATCGTCCGGCGTCGGCTGCGTCAGCGCGGTGATCATGCCGAGTGCGCCGGCATTGGCGACGGCCGCAACCAATTCGGCGCGCCCGACCCATTGCATGCCGCCCTGCACGATCGGGTGGTCGACGCCGAACATCTCGGTGAAACGTGTCTTGATCATTCTGCCCTCGTTTCCATCGGTATTTTCCGTGACGCGGACGGCGGCGCACGGTGTTGTTATGGGATGTCGAGGGAAGGATGCAGTCCTGTCCGGCAATTGTCTACCGGCGACCTGCGGCGCGCCCATGCGGAAATGACAGGCCGCGGCGGTCAGGCGAGGGCGGGACGGAAATTCGTCATCTGTTCAGGCGCTCGTGATCGAACACGCAGCGCCTGGCTGAGAGCGAGGCAAAGAAGGCGCTTGTTACGCCGGCACGGCGTCTTTCTTCGACGCGGCGGTCTCCTCGTCGAACGCGGCGGCGATGTCGCGCATGCTGACGACGCCGATCAGGCTGTAATTGTCGATGACCGGCACGTGGCGAATGTGGTGCTTGGTCATGAGATGACGGATGTGCTCGAGCGTGTCGCTCGATGTGCACGAGACCAGCTGCTGCACCGAGACGAATTGCGACACCTTCATGCTCGCGCCGGCCGCACCGTGCTCGGCGATCGCGCGCACCACGTCGCGCTCGGTGAACATGCCGACGGCGGTGTTGCCCTCGGTGCGAACGACATCCTTGACCACGAGCGCGCTGATATTGCTGGCGCGCATCAGTTGCGCGGCAATCGCGACGGTCTCGTTCATGCGCACCGTGGCGACGCGGGGGGTCTTCTTGCGCAGGATATCTCCGACTTGCATGGCAACCTCCTTGGTTATCGTTGACTGGAGTCTGGTATACAAAATGCCAATTGTCAACGTGACTGTCGCAGGAATCTACCATCAGGAAACGGCTTAAATAGGCAGGTTTGCTGACATTTCCGACGATTGTGAGCGGCGAGGGCGATCTGACGCGCTAAGCGTTCTGGTATCTGGCATCCCTACCTTGGCAAAAGAAAAGAGGCGCACCGAAATGCGCCTCCATCAGTCTCCGGGGAAATGTCGGGACCAAGCGGTCCTGATCGGGTGGTCTTTAGCCAAGCCGTCCTGTTAAGCCGTCTTGTTAAGCCGTCTTGTCAAGCCGTTTTGGCGCTCGTCGCGGTCTCTTCCGCGGCGGCAACCTCGTTACCGTTGATGAAGGCGCGGCGCATCGGCTTGATCACGAACAGCGCCATCAGCGCCGCGGTGGCATTGAGGGCGACCGCGATCACGAACACCGCCTGCCAGCCGTAGCTGGCGGCAACGATGCTGGCGGCAGGCACCAAGAGCGCTGCGGTGCCCTTCGCGGTGTAGAGCATGCCGTTGTTGGTGGTCGCGAACTTCGAGCCGAAGGTGTCGCCGCAGGTCGCCGGAAACAGCGAGTAGATCTCGCCGAACACGCCGAAATAGACCGCGGTCGCCAGCACGAACACCACCGGGTTGTGACCCCAGGTGGACAGCGTGAGCAGCATCAGCGCGCCGGTGCCGAACGCGATGAACATGGTGTGCTCGCGGCCGATATTGTCGGAGACCCAGCCGAAGAACGGCCGTCCGAAACCGTCGAAGATGCGGTCGAGCGAGATCGCAAATGTCAGCGCGGCCATCTGGAAGCCGGCGAGCGTGACCGGCGTGTTCGCGATCTTGTAGTCATGCGCGATCGGTGCGATCTGCGCCGCCGCCATCAGGCCGCCGGCGGCGACCATCACGAACACCAGATACATCACCCAGAAGATCGGGCTGCGCAGCACCTGCGGCGGCGTGAAGTCGACCTTGGTCTGCGGCAGATTGAGCTGCTTCTTCTTCGGCGGGATCGAGACCGCGGGCGGCTGGATGAAGAAGGCGAGCAGGAAGACGATCAATCCCTGTCCGATGCCGAAATCGAAGAACGCAGTCTGATAGCCGCTCGCGGCGATCATCTTTGCAATCGGCACCACGGTGAGCGCGGCGCCGGCGCCGAAGCCGGCCGCGGTTGCGCCGGCGGCGAGGCCGCGGCGATCGGGAAACCACTTCAGCGCGTTGCCGACGCAGGTGCCGTACACCGCGCCGGCACCGATGCCGCCGAACACCGCGGCGGTGTAGAGCAAGGCGAGCGAGTCGGCATAGGAGTTCAACACCCAGGCGAGCGCGATCATGATGCCGCCGAACATGATGACGAGCCGCGGGCCGTATTTGTCGACGAACCACGCCTCGACCGGCACCAGCCAGGTCTCGGTCACCACGAAGATCGTGAAGGCGAACTGGATCGCCGCGCGGCCCCAGTGGTGCGCGCCGTCGATCGGATCGACGAACAGCGTCCAGCCGTATTGCAGGTTCGCGATCATCGCCATGCAGACGATGCCCATGACGAGCTGCAGCCAGCGGAAGCCGCTGGACGAAGGTTGAGCTTGTGTGACGGCAGTATTGCTGGAAACCATCAAGTCCTCCCGAGCGCGCTGGTCTTGTGACCGAGTGTCGCAATTATTGTGGCGTATCGTCGCAAGCGCTCGGCGGAAGTTGGTATACTATATTCCAGAAAGCAAGCCCTTCATTCTGCTGCAATGCAGCAAATCTGCCCTCCGACGCGCCGCTCCGGATGGCCTCTTCCTAACGGCAAAACGAAAAGCGCCCGGCTTTTGACCGGGCGCTTCGCAAACGATGGTGGAGGGCGGTTGCTTAAGCCGTAGCCGAGGACTTCGCGACCACGATTTTTCGCCAGGGCTTGAGCAGGGCGATCGCGAGCAGTGAGGCGAGGATGTTGGCGCCTGCCGCGATGATGAACACCTTGTCCCAGTTGCCCGACGATTGCTGCATGTAGTTGGCGATCGGCACCAGCAGCGCCGCGGTGCCCTTCGCGGTGTAGAGCAGGCCCGCATTCGTGGTGGCGAACTTGGCGCCGAACGTATCGGTACAGGTCGAGGGGAACAGTGAGTAGATCTCGCCCCAGGCAAAGAACACGAAGCCCGAGAGCAGCACGAACCAAACCGGGTCGTGTCCCCAGAGGTAGAGCATCCAGATGCCGATGCCTTCCATGCCGAAGGCGATGAACATCGTGTTCTCGCGGCCGATCATGTCGGAGATCCAGCCGAAGAACGGACGCGTCAGACCGTTGAGGACGCGGTCGATGGTCGCCGCGAAGGTCACGGCCGTCATCGTCACCGCCATCAGCGTGACCGGCACGCTGTCGACCTTCCAGTCGACCGCGATCGGCTTCAGGTTCGCGGTCACCATCAGGCCGCCCGCGCCGACGATCACGAACATGAAGTACATCAGCCAGAAAATCGGCTGCCGCAGCACTTCGGTCGGCTGATAGTTGCGCCGGGTCTGGATGATATTGGCATTCGCCACGACGGCCGGCACCTGTCCGGCCTTCGGCGCCAGCAGGAAGAAGGAGAGCAGCACAATGATGATGCCCTGGCCGAGACCGAAATAGAGGAAGGTGGTCTGGAAGCCGGAGTCCTTGATCATCGCCTGGATCGGCGCGACCGTGAGCGCCGAGCCTGCGCCGAAGCCGGCAGCGGTGATGCCCGCGGCAAGTCCGCGCTTGTCCGGAAACCATTTCAGCGCATTGCCGACGCAGGTGCCATAGACGCCGCCGGCGCCGATGCCGGCGATGATCATGCCGAGATAGTAGCCGTTCAGTGTCGTCGCCTGCGCGTTGATCGCCCAGCCGAGCGCGCAGAGGATGCCGCCGACCAGCACGACGATGCGCGGACCATATTTGTCGACGAACCAGCCTTCGACCGGCACCAGCCAGGTCTCGAACAGCACGAACAGCGTGAAGGCCCATTGGATCGATGCGCGATCCCATCCGAATTTCTTCTGGATGTCGGGGACGAAGAACGTCCACCCGTATTGATAATTTGCGATCATCACCATCGCGGCGACGCCGATCGCGAGTTGCGTCCAGCGATAGGTGTCGCTGACACGCGCGGCCGCAGGGGCCGCAGTTGCCTGAACCATGTCCGACATAGATCCTCCCAGTGCGCCCCTTGTCGTTGCTTATGAGCGCGCGATGGCCATCTTGGTATCCGATATGCCAAGGTTCAAGCTGTCGCAGGGGCAGCGCGCGCTTATGCCGCACAGGACTCAGCCCCGGCACCCCGGGAGACTAGTTCAGCGCGCAAGGAAATGGCCCCGAAAATCGGGGCCATTGGTCGAAGGTTCAATGTCAGGTCGCATCTCGCGACGGAAGCTGCATCCGGCGGAGAGCGCCGGAAATCCCTTGGCTTAGAGGCCGAAGCGCGGCAGGTCGCCGTTGCGATTCGAGATCTCCGCGCTCTTCATCAGCAGGCGGTCGATCGAGGCCAGCAGGCGGCCGAACAGGGTGGAGGAGGGCGCGAGCGTCAGTACGGTGGTCTTGGACATTGGTGTCCCCTTTCATTGGAGGCCAGCAATGGGCCGGCTCATCGTCTGCAGCCAAACTATGTATACCAGATGCCAGATACAACGAGCTTGTTTGCATAGCAGCATTCTCGACTGTGCAATGCAGCAAAATCGACTGATCGGCATCCCGGATTGGCGTGGAAGGGGAGCAGCCCGGCGGCGCCGCCGGGTCAGAATTTCCAGCTAAAACTGGCCTTTACCGAGTGATCCTGGACCCGGTCGGCGAGCTGGCCGACATAGGCGATGCCGATGCTGGCCTGCGGCGTGACCCGCAGGTCGAGCCCGCCTTCGACCAGCGCCGCGTTCCGCGCCAGCGGGGCGCCGGCCACCGTGAATCCGGTTCCCAGGCTCTGGAACGCGAGCGCCGCCGTCGGGGTCACGTCGCCGAAGGCGTACTGCCAGGCCACCGAGGCGCGCGGCGTCAGCTGCATGCCGTTGGTGAGGGCGAAGCTGGTGGCGATGCGGGCGCCGAGCGAGGAGTAGCCGACATCCTGGTTGCTGCCGGCGCCGCGCAGCGCGGCGGCGCCGCTGCCGCCGGTCTCGGCGAAACTGTCGGTGTTGAGGTGGGCCCAGGCGAGGCCGGCGAACGGCTCGAGCGCGGCGCGGCCGAGCGATAGCCCATAGCCGATCTCGCCGAACACCTGCGCCGTGGTCGCGTCATAGCGGGCGCGCGCCGTGTCGAAGAAGCCCGGGAACACGATCGAACGGCTGGTGTCGAGCGTGCTGAAGCTTGCCGAGGCGCCGCCGCGCAGATTGACTGCGCCGTAGCTCGCGCCGACATAGCCAGCGAGATGTGCGGTCTCGATATCGGCCGAGCTCGCGCGATCGCCGACATGAACCGACGAACTGGTGTAGCCGCCGGCGATGCCGGCGATCCAGTTCGGCGCGAAGCGGCGATCGACGCCGCTGAAGAAGCCGGCGAGGTCGCGCGTCATTCCCGCGGCATTGCCGTCGCCGTTCAACCGGCCCCAGGCGCCGACCCCCTGTGCCCAGAACGTGGTGTCCGGAATCTGCGCAGGGCGCGCGAGCGGCGGCGCCTTGACCGGAAACGCGGACCGCTCGGTGCCGGCATAGGCGAGCGCGGTGCTCACCGACAGCTGGTCCATCGCAGCGGTCTGCGGGCCACCCGAACCGAGCGCCACCATCGGTCCGCTGCCGCCGGCGAACGAAGCCTGCCGCAGACGGCCGAGCACGGCGTCGCGCAGATAGCGCGAGTCGTCGAGCATCGCGGTCTGCGCGCTGGCATGCACTTCGCCGGACAGCGCATCGAACGCCTGCCGCGCGCCGGCGGCGCCCTGGTTCAGCACGGCGACCATCAGCGGAGCGCGCTGCTGCCCGCTCGCGTCCAGTGCGCCGGCCACGGCGATCTGGTTCGGCGTCGTTGCGACGCTCGTGAGCGAGGTGGCGTTGCGGGCGAGCGTCAGGAAGACGTCGTTGGCGTCGTAGCTCAGCGTCGGGGTGAGGAATGTCAGGCCGCTGGTGACGTCGCTGAACGTGCCGTTGACGCCGCCATTCGCGGTGAGGACCGTGTAGACCGTCTGCGGCGCATAGGTGCCGGTCTGCGCCAGCGCCAGCACATTGCCGCCGGCGAGCGTCGCGGTGCCGGTGGCGACAATCTTGTCGGACTGGCCGGCCGCATTGGCCTCGACCTGGTAGATCGAGCCGGCCGCGAAGGAAACGTTGCCGGCGACGTTCAACGTGCCGATCGAATTGCCGGGCGCGACGATGCCGCCGGCATTGGCCGTGATGCCGCCGACGGTGCCGATGCCGCCGAGCGTGCCGCCATTGTTCACCGTGACGGCGCTGGCGAGGGTTGCGCTGCCGTGGGTGTCGTCGCCGACCACGAGCTTGCCGGCGTTGACATTGGTCGCGCCGGTGTAGGTGTTTTGGCCGTTCAGGGTCAGGGTGCCGGCACCGGTCTTGGTCAGTGAAGCGCCGCTGCCCCCGCTCGCGCCGCCGTCGGCGATGACGCCGCTGACGATGGTCGACAGGTCGTTGCCGCCGACGGTCAGCGCGTTCGTGCCGAGATTATAGCGGCCGGCGCCTTCGATCGATCCGGCGGTGAGACGGCGGTCGCCGGCCGGTCCCGTGCTTGCGGAGAAGTCCACGACGCCGCCGCTGTCGGTGACGAGACGGGCATTGCCCGCCGTGCTGTTGCCGGCAAACGCGGTCTGGCCGCTCGCTGTGGTGGTGAGCGTGACGGCGCCGGCCGTAGTCGCGCTGCGGAAATTCAGCTTGCTGTTGTTGGTGATCGCGGTCAGGCCTGAGGTATCGGCGTTGACGATCTCGAAGGTGGCGTTGTTGAGCACGCCGCCGATGATCTTGCCTTGATGCGTCGCATCGCCGAGCTGCAGCGTGCCAGCGTTGATCGTGGTGCCGCCGGTATAGCTGCCGTTGCCGGCCAGCACCTGCTTGTAGGTGCCGTTCTTGACCAGCCCGCCCGCGCCGGTGATGGCGCCGTAATAGAGTGCGGTGGTGATGGTCGAATTCAGGCTGGTGGTGAGATTGCCGGCGGCCAGATCGACGGTACCGAAATCGGCTGCGCCGGACGACAGGGTTGCGACGGTCTCATTGCTGAGCAGGCGCAGCGTGCTACCCCCGAGCACGATGACGCTGGAATTGTCGCCAATGGCATTGCCGCCCTGGACCACCAGGGTGCCGCCGAGCAGCTGCGTGCCGCCCGTATAGGTGTTGTTGCCGGAGAGCGTCAGCGTGCCGGTCCCGCTCTTGGTGAAGAGGCCGCCGCCGCTGATCGAGCCGGCGAAGGTGCTGTCGTCGGCGCGGTTGAAGATCAACCGTCCGTCGTTGAAGACGTTGCCGGTGATCGCGCCCGATGTGCCGCCATTGCCGATCTGCAGCGTGCCGTTCGCGATCGTCGTGCCGCCGCCATAGCTGCTGTTGCCGGTCAGGATGGTGGTGCCGCTGCCCTTCTGCACGAACGCACCGTTGCCCGAGATGGTGCCGCCGAAAGTAAAGGTGTCGGAGCGGTTGATGGCGAAGGTGCCATTGTTCACCACCTGGCCCAGGATGGAGCCGGAGGTGCCGCCGTTGCCGAGTTGCAGCGTGCCCGCTCTGATTGCGATGCCTCCTGTCAGGCTGCTGTTGCCGGTCAACGTCAGCGTTCCGGCGCCGAGCTTGAACAGGGTGCCGTTTCCGTTGATCGACTGGCCCAGGGTGAAATTGTTGGCGGCGTCCGCGATATCGAAACCGCCGCCGCCGGTGCCCAAATTGATCGCGCGCGTGGTGCCGGTGAAGCTCGTGGCGGTGACCCGCAGCGTGCCACCGCCGTCGAAATTCAGCGCGCCCGACGCGGCGCCGAGATTGGTGTCCGATGACACCTGCACTGTGCCACGCGACATAGTCGTGCCGCCGCCATAGCTGTTGGTGCCGGTCAGGATGGTGGTGCCGATGCCGATCTGCGCGAACGCACCGCTGCCCGAGATCGTCCCGCCGAACGTATAGATGTCCGATCGGTTGACGGCGAAGATGCCGTTGTTCACCACGTTGCCGGTGATGGATCCGAAGCTGACGCCGTTGCCGAGTTGCAACGTGCCGGCAGAGATGGTGGTGCCGCCGGAGTAGTTGTTGCTGCCGGTGAAGGTCAGCGTTCCGGCGCCGGACTTGGTCAGCCCGCCGTTGCCCGTGAACGAGTTGCTGACGACGAAATTGTTGGTGCCATCGACGATCTCGAAGCCGCCGCCGCCCCAATTGATGGTGCGTGACGTACCGGTGAAGCTCGTGCCGGTCACCTGGAGCGTGCCGCCGTTGAAGGTCAGGGAGCCCGAAGCCGCGCCGAGGTTGGCCTCTGACGACACCGACAGCGTTCCGCCCGCCAGCGTCGTTCCTCCGGTGTAGGTGTTGGTCCCGGAGAAAGTGAGCGTGCCTGTTCCGGTCACGGCCACGCTGCCGGCGCCCGATACCACACCGGTGACTGAAAAATTGGCCGGCGTGGTGTTGAAAGCGACGAGGGAGCCGGAGCCGAGCACGATGTTGTTGCTGAGCGCGAACCCGTTGTTTTGTGCTGCAATCGTTGCAGCGGCACCCGTAATCAATTGAATATCGCCGACAAGCGTCGAGCCGGTCAGCAAATTCAGGACGTTGCTGGTTCCACCGAAACGGATCGCGGCCGCATGGGTCACGCCGTCGGCGTTGAGCCCGCCACTGATCGTGCCGGCATTGTTGATGGTGCTGTTTCCATTGGTCATGACACCGACGCCGGCCGTACCTCCGCCGGTCGCGGCACCGCCCGTGATGGTGCCGGTGTTGCCCAGTGTATTATTGCTGCTGACCAGATTGACGCCAGCGCCGCTGCCGCCGGTGCCGGCTCCGCCAAGGGAGCCGATCCCGCCGCTGCCGCCGCCGCCTCCGGTAATGCTGCCGGCGTTGCTGATCGACGTTCCATCGCCGAGCACCAGCAAGCCCTGTCTCTTATACACATCTCCGAGCCCACGAGACTTAGGATATCATCGCGTATGCCGTCTTGTGCTTGGAAATGGGGGGGGGGGGGGGGGGG
>NZ_JAQOSR010000221.1:0-11763 GCF_046718885.1 Bradyrhizobium sp. UFLA01-814
TGGAAACCGCGGCCGGACCAGCCGGACTATCCATCACGGCGCGCGCCGCCGGAACTGATTTCGCGGTCTTCAGATGCGGGCGCAGCGGCACGCCGAGCCGCGCCAGCCGCGTCTTCAGGCGGTCGATGTTGTGCAGCATCCGGTCTTCGTCGAGCACGAGGCAGGGCGTCTCGATCCCGGCAAGCGGATGCGGAGCGTTCAAGGCAGGGGCTGATGACATGCGGCAAGACTAGCCGTTTCCATGCTAAGCACAATTTACCGAATGTCATTCTTATATTAAGCCTGAACTTAATGCTCTCGACCGAAGATATCCGCTTTTTCCTGGCGATCGCTGCGGCACGGTCGCTCGCGGCCGCGGCGCGGGCGCTCGACGTCACGCCATCGGCAGTGTCGCAGCGGCTGCAGAGCCTCGAGCAGCGTTTGGGTGTTCAACTGGTCAGCCGCTCGGCCCGGCGGTTGACGCTGACGGACGAAGGCGAACTCCTGATGCAGCGCGGGGGCGCGCTGCTCGACGAGGCCATGGAGTTGACGGAGGCGCTGCGGGCGCGTCGCGGAACCATCGCCGGGCATCTGAAGATTCTCGCGCCGCTCGGCTTTGGGCGCCGCTACATCGCGCCGGTCGTTGCCAACTTCCGATCCCGCCATCCCGACGTGTCGGTCGAGCTCGAGTTGTCCGATCGGCCGGGGCGTGCGGCTGCAGGCGCGTGGGACGTCATGATCCATATCGGTGCGCTGCAGGATTCCACGCTTCGCTTGCTGCGCCTTGCGCCCAATGAACGCCTGCTCTGCGCCTCGCCGGCCTATCTGAAGTGCCGCGGAACGCCGGCGAGCCCGCAGCAGCTTCGCGGACATGATTGCATCGCACTGCGCGAGAACGAGGAGGACGTGACGCTGTGGCGGTTCTCCCGCAGGCGTGGCGCCGCGGAGCCTGATGTCGTCAGGATCGAGCCGATGCTGTCGAGCAATGACGGCGAGGTCGTGAAGGCCTGGGCGCTCATGGATCACGGCCTGATCGTCAGGTCGGAGTGGGATGTCGCCGAGGATCTCGCCTCTGGCCGGCTGGTGCGGGTTCTGCCGAACTTCCGCCTGCCGCCGGCCGACATCGTCGCGCTCCTCAATCCGGGCCGCGGCGGGCGGGCCCGGCGCACGCAGGCTTTCGTGGAGCATTTGCGCGCCGCCCTCGCGCCGCCGCCATGGCGCAGCAGGCCGCACTGACAGACGGCGATTGCTTACGCCGCGCCGGCCTGCTTGTTCAGATAGCTCTTGGCAAAATCGAGATACCAGTCGAGGCAGCCGGGATTGGCCATCGCATCGCGGTTGATGACCTTCTCGACGGGATGGCCGAGCAACAGCTTCTTGACCGGCAGCTCCTGCTTCTTGCCGGACAGCGTGCGCGGAATCTCCGCCACGACGAAGATATCGTTGGGCAGGAAGCGGCGCGACAGCCCGGCCTCGACCGCCTTGTTGATCTTGACTCTCATCGCGGCATCGAGCGCAATGCCCTCGCGCAGCACCACGAACAGCGGCATGTAGCTGTCGCGGCCGAGATATTCGAGGTCGACCACCATCGAATCCAGCACCTCCGGCAGCGCCTCGATCGCGGAATAGAGCTCACTGGTGCCCATCCGCAAGCCATGGCGGTTGATGGTGGCGTCGCTGCGGCCATAGATCACGCAGGAGCCGTCGGGGTTGATCTTGAGCCAGTCGCCGTGCCGCCACACCGGGCCGCGGCCTGAGCCGTCGAAATTGTCGGGATAGGTCTCGAAATAGCTGGAAAGGTAGCGCGCGTTGCCGGGATCGTTCCAGAACCGCAGCGGCATCGAGGGCAGCGGCTCGGTGCAGACGAGCTCGCCGACCTCGTCGATCACGGCGCGGCCCTGCTCGTCGAACGCTTCCACCGCGCAGCCGAGCAGGCGGCATTGCATGATGCCCGGCGTCTGCGGCAATTCGCGATTGCCGCCGATGAAGGCGCCGGCGAAGTCGGTGCCGCCGGAAATATTGGCCCACCACATATCGGCCTGCGCGGCGTTGCCGTTCTGCTTCGCAAGCGCGGCGAAGCGCTCGTTGAACCAGGCTTGGGTGTCGGCGCTGAGCGGCGAGCCGGTCGAGCCGAGCGTGCGCAGGCCTGAGAGGTCGCCGACGGCTGCGAGATCGATCTCCGCCTTGGTGCAATTGGCAAAGAATGCCGCGCCGGCGCCGAAGAAGGTGGCCTTGGCGTCGGCGACGAAGCGCCACAGCGTGGTCCAGTCCGGATTGTCCTTCGTGCCGCCGGGACTGCCGTCGAAAATGCAGCAGGTCGTGCCGTTGAGCAGGCCGTTGGCCTGGCAATTCCACATGATCCAGCCGGTCGAAGAGTACCAGTGAAAGCGTTCGCCGAACGAGTTTTGCTGATAACTGCAGCCGATGTCGTTGTGCAGCGTCGAGAGCGGCAGCGCCACGACGATGATGCCGCCATGGCTGTGCAGGATCGGCTTCGGCAATCCGGTGGTGCCCGAGGAATAGACGATCCAGAGCGGATGATCGAACGGCAGCCATTCCGGCTCGAAGGCGTCGATCTCCGCGCTCTGGCCCGCGAGGATCGATGACAATCGCGTCTCGGACGGCGCGGCGTCGCTGTGCAGGATGACATGCTGCACGGTCGGCAGCGCGCGCCGCAATTCCTCGATCACACTTTGCCGGTCGTGGCGCCGGCCGGCATAGGTCACCGCGTCGCAGGCGATCAGCACCTTCGGCTCGATCTGCTTGAAGCGATCGATCACCGCGGGCGCCGCCATGTCGGGCGCACAGACGCTCCAGACCGCGCCGAGGCTCGCGGTCGCGAGGAACGCGATGATCGTCTCGGGAATGTTCGGCAAGTAGGCGGCGACCCGGTCGCCGGCGCCGACGCCGTTGGCCTTCAGATGCAGCGCCAGCGCCGCCGATTTGCGCTGCAGTTCGGGCCAGCTCGTCTCGGACAGCTTGCCGTCCTCGCCGCTCGAGATCAGGGCCGGCAGTCCTGCGGCATGCGCCGGTGCGACATGGCGGAAGACCTGGCGCGCGTAGTTCACCGAAGCGCCGGGAAACCACACCGCGCCCGGCATCTTGCGCTCGGCCAGCACCGCCGAATGCGGCGTCGGCGAGCGCAGGTCGAAATAATCCCACACGCTCTGCCAGAAGCCGTCGATATCGGTGACCGACCAGCGCCGCAGCGCCTCGAAATCCGCAAATTCAAGGCCGCGCGTCTGCTTCAGCCATTGGCGGTAAAGGGCCATTTGCGGGACGTAAGCTGCTGTCATGGGCGTTTCCGAAAGTCCTTGTGTCGTGGCAGGCGATCGAGGCCCGCCGGCGTGTCTTAACATAGTGATGCAAGCGCGGGGAACGCAGTCGAACCGCTGCCTGCGTCATATTCTTACCGCCGCTGCAGCGTGCTATTCCATCGGGCGCGGCTGATTCCATGCGGCAACCGAATCGAGCGGCCATGTCCATCGGCGAACTCTTCATTCTTGGCTTCCACGGCAAGGTCATTCCGCCCTGGCTGAAGCAATTTGCCGGGCAATTCGGGCTCGGCGGCGTGATCCTCTTCGACTATTCCTGCCAGACCCGGCAGTACGACAACAACATCGCCTCGCCCGCGCAGGTGCAGTCGCTCTGCTCCGAGATCGCGGCGCTGCCGTCGCGGCCGCTGGTCTTCATCGACCAGGAGGGCGGCCTGGTGCGCCGGCTCAAGGACACCTGCGGTTTTCAGCCACTGCCGAGCGCGAAGGAGTTCAATCTGCTCGCGCACGCGGAAAAGCAGACGGTCCTGGCCGCAAGCTACGGCGAGCTGCGCCGGCTCGGCATCCGCTACAATTTCGCGCCCGTCATCGACGTCGACTACAATTCCGACAACCCCAACATCGGCAGGATCAAGCGGTCCTATTCGCCCGATATCGGTGAGGTCGAGGCCAATGCCCGGCTGGTCGACGCTGCGGCACGGCAGGCGGGAGTAGGCCTCTGCCTGAAGCATTTTCCGGGCATCGGCGGCGCGAGCGTCGATTCGCACCTGGAGTTCATGGACATTTCCGATGCGCTGCGTCCCGAGCAGGAGGAGCTGTTCTACGCACTGGCGCCGCGCACCTATGGCGATGCGGTGCTGGTCAGCCACGCCATTGTCCGGCAGTGGGACGCACAGCATCCGATGACACTGTCACCGGCCGGGCTCGGCCGGCTTCGCCGTCGCCTGCCCGAGACGCTGCTGATCACCGACGACATGCAGATGCAGGGGCTGCAGAAGGCGCTCGGCACAAGCGCGGCCAGCCTGCAGTCGATCGCCGCCGGCATGGACATGATCTGCATCGGCAACAATTTGTTCGACCAGGAGCAGGAGATGGCCGGCATCGCCGCGGCGGTCGCGGGTGCGGTGCAAGACGGGACGCTGGATCGCGCCGCGGTTCAGCGCTCCATTGCGCGGGTGCGAAAGCGCAAGGCGCTGCTTGCCTGATGGCATTGAACGAAATTCCGCGCCGAGCGACCACAAGAGGTGGAACCAAATTTCATTGCCGCGATTTAACAATGACGCTCATCGGGGCTGACAACCATGAAGATGCTCAAGCGTCTCTTCCGATTGATCTGGCTACGCCGGGCCGCGCGCAAACCAGCCGATTTTCCGCCTGCCTCCATCGATCCCGACGAATTCAGCCGCCTGCTTTGCAGCGGGCGCGCCGAGGATTTGCGGACACTGGCAAAGAAATTGAGCCAGCGCTCGCGGGCCCACGCATAGGCGGTGGATCGGATCCAATCGCTAGCCCGGTCTTCGGCCAAAAACCGGCAAGTCCGGCGCGCGGCCGTGACTCCCGACGCCGGTCTCGATGCGATCAGCTACTGCTTTGCTTTTTCATGATTGCCGATCCCGACCGCCTTGTAGTCGTAGGTCGGGTAGAACTCGGTGTGGTAGGCGCCCCAGGCACCGTTCTCGATGACGCGGTTGACCTCGCGCAGCCGCGATGCCGGCAGCCGCAGCGTCACCACCTGGCCGATCCCCATCATCACGTACCAGCTGACGACCTCGACCCCCTCGGGCGGAAACGCCTTATAGAAGCCCTGCCGCTCAAGCTGGGCATTGAGCTCACCGAGCGGTCGTGACTGATCATGCTTGAAGAAGATGGTGAGCATGACCGCGTTGTCGGGCGTCGGCGTTGCATCGCCGGTCGGCGCGGTCTGGGCCTGCGCGCCGGCGCCAAGCAGCAGTGCCGCGGCGAGCGCCGCAATCGTCATCCAGGATATCCAGGATCCGTTCCGCCCTCGCTTCATGGCCGCGCCCTTATTGCTGATCGGGAGGCGGCGATCATCGCGACGCCTGTCGGGGCTGTAAATTGACATTCGCCTGATCCGATCCCTGCCCAATGCGCATCCGATGCCCGGTTGATGTGAACCGTCTCATAGGTACGCGCGCCCGCGTGCGGTATGCCGACGTCATCCCGATGCCGAGAGGGATGATCGATGACGACCCGGCGAATGGCGTATTGGTGGTTCAGGTTCGTTCTTTCGGGCCGGTTCCTGCAGAAATTCCTTCGGCTCCGGCGCCCTTGAGGCGATGCCGGGCCGCGAAGTCCGGCCTTTTCAATCCGGAACCAGAAGGCCGGAAACGGCTGGCCGAACCGTTCAAGGTCGATGCCAGGCGAAGAATCCCGCCGATGGCCACCCGTCCCGTAAGAATACTGTAATTCGACTCAAATATGCGAGATTCGTTGCCAAATCAGCGGTAATCTGCGCCAGCTTGGCAGGTCGGGGCCCGAGGTCACAGTTGCGTCACCCGTAGTTTTACGGAGTCCCGTGTTAACGCGACCACAAGTTCACCTTTGGTAAACCATACCTATGACGCAACATGACAATCGGGCCGAGGCGCGCCTTCCGGCATGGACGGGTGGAACCGCGCCGCTCGAGCCGCAGCCGCTTGAGACTCAGGGAGCCGCTGCGCCGCGGCCGCAGGCGGACGCCGGTGCCGCGATCGTCCGGCAGTTCAATGGGCCGGTGACGGCGCTGCTGCTCTATATGAACGAGCTCAAACAGCACAGTCAGCAATTCGCACACGCGCCCGGCAATGGCGTCTATCTGCGGCAGGTGATCGAGAACGCGCTCGAGCAGACCGAGCGCGTGTCCGCGATGCTAAAGCAGATTTCCGACCTCTATCCCAATGCCGTCCCGGCCGCCGATCTCAAGCCGCCGGGCGACGACAAGCCGGCAGGCTCCCGGTCGCCGGATATCATGTTCGCGCCGGAAGCCGGCCGCAAGCCGTTGACCAAGCGCGAGCGTGAAGTGCTCAGCCTGATCAGCGACGGCTATTCCAACAAGCAGGGCGCGCTGCGGATGAACATCAGCCCGCGCACGTTCGAGAGCCATCGCGCCGAGGCCATGCGCAAGCTCGGCGCGCGCAACACCGCCGATCTCGTTCGCAAGGCCTTGTTGCATTCCGCATAAAGCGTTTTCAAGCGAAGTGGTTCGCGTCAAGAAGACGCGTCAAAACTGAAATCCGGAGCCCCGTTCCGATTCCATCGGAATGGGGCTCTGGGCGTGTTCGGTTCGTTAGAGCCCTGTTCTCAGAAATCGTCTTCCGCAGCGAAGCACAGGCGCGGCGCGAGCCGCGCGGCCGGCGCGGCGGCCTTCGGTTCATCCGGAACGATCGTGACCACCCATGCCGCCGTCGCGCCAGACTTGCTTTCGACGATCGCGCGCACGCGTCCGGTGACGGTGGCGCCGGCCGACCGTACGGTGGCGGGCCGGCCGTTGAACTGGGCCATGCGGAAGCGCCGGGCCTCTTTCCGGTCGGTCGTCTGGTACGTGAACATCGGCTCCCCCGTGCGTCCACGCAACTGTGCGGATGCAGCGTTATCCGACGGTGAAAATTGCACGCCGTAGAAGTACGGCTTGCACGGCGGTCAGAGCGCTTTCGAGCGAAGCGGGTGCCGGGTCGCGTGACGACAACGCGGCAAGATAAAGAACTCTAGCGGCCGACTTCTTGACAATTCAGCAGTCCCGCATATTGCGCCTTGACCGCGGCGTAGCATTCGCATGCGGTCCTGATCAGCCCATCCGCGTTGGTGATCTCGATGTGCCCGCGGCTGTAGTGGATGAAATTGGCCTGTTGCAAGGTATGCGCGACCAGCGACACGCTGTTGCGGCGCGCACCGATCATCTGCGCCATCGCCTCCTGCGTCAGGACGATCTTGTTGCTGCCGGAGAGATCGCGCGTGTGCAGCAGGCATCGCGCCAGCCGTGACTCCACGGTGTGCGCGGCGTTGCAGCCGGCCGTCTGCTGGATCTGGGCGTAGACGGCGAGCCCGTGCCGGATCAATCTCGCGCGAAGCGTCGGGCTCTGGCCGGCCGCCGCGCGCAACGGCTCGAGTTCCACGGTCGAGGCGACGCCGGGCACCAGCACCGTGGCGTTGTTCAGGACAGGCCCTTCGACGAGCGGGGCGAATGCGCCATAGATGCTGTCGCGGCCGACCATCGCGACCTGCACGCGCTCGCCTCTTGCCAGCTTGACCACCAGCGAGATCACGCCCTTGTGCGGCATGTATGTCCGCTTGAGCATCTCGTCGGTCTCGACCAGGACCGAATTGGCCGCGAGGTCGACCGTCCGCAGATGCGGCCGAATCAACTCGAAATCGCTTGCCGAGAGCGACGCCAGAAATCCGTTGGGTGATCGAGGAACCGTTTCCAAAGCAACCTCCAGCCTTCCGGCAAAGCTTGTCTCTGGGCCCCAGGGCTGACGTGCGGCTGGACGTCCTTGCAACCTATTCTGGCACGTCAGGGTTCCAATGGAAACATGTCTTGGTTCCAATAGGAATAGACCTATCGCCGCACGTTCGCGTTGTCTGGCCGGTCACAGTTGGGGCAGGGCGGCGCGCCGGTCAGTCTTCCGGCCCGATCAATTGTTCGGCGTGCGCCTTGACCGTCGTGTAACATTCACACGCCGCCTTCCGCAGCCCGTCGATATCGGTGATCTCGATGTGACCGCGGCTGTAACGCAGGATGCCGGCCTGCTGAAACCCATGTGCGACAATCGAAACCGCATTGCGCCGGACGCCGATCATCTGCGCCAGCATCTCCTGGGTTAGCGGCAACGCCTCGCTGCCGCACAAATCGCGTGCGCGCAGCAGCCATCGCGACAGCCGTGCCTCCACCGGATGGGAAACATTGCAGGCGACGGATTGCTGCGTCTGCGCCATCAGCGCCTGCTCATAGAGCGCAACCAGGGTCCGGAAATCCGCGCTGCGATCTACTGCCTCGCGGAAATCCTCCGCCCGCACCATCGAGGCCGAGCCCGGCACCACGACGATCGCGTCGGCAAGCAGCGGCCGCTCGTGCAGGGCGGCAGACGCGCCCACGGCGCCGTCGCGACCGATGGTTGCAATCTCGACAGATTGCCCGTCGGACAGATTGATCATCATCGAGACCACGCCGCTATGCGGAAAATAAACCCGCTGCACCGGCGCGCCGGCATCGGCGAGCGCCGTTTCCCTGGTCAGCTCGACGGTTTCCAGAAGGGGATGAAGTTGCGCGTACTCCGTGGAGGGAAGGGCTTGCAACAGACGATTGGGCGGACGCGATACCGCGGACATTGGTGCTCCTGCCGAGGGCGGGAGCACTGCGGTCTCGCATCACCTACTCTTGGCGTGTGGAATGATTGCGAACATAGCTTGCCTGTCCAATTGCACAAGGGTTGTGGTGTTGAAACTATACCCTCTAGAGGGCAGACGGCGTGGCCGCCGCCGGCACCCGGTGATCGACGTCGATCCGCGCGGCGCGCGATACGAGCGCGACTTTGTCTCTCATTTATTGATTTCCATTAACTCTGTTCCTCGCCGGACTTTGCATCGTCGCGACTTGCAACGCCGGCTATCGACGCGCCGGGCGGGCAGCGCCGGGATGTCGCAAGTCCTGCACATGCGCAGGAAATTCGCGGCCAGGACGTCGGGCCGGCGCCGAACGCGCGCTGCCGCGGTCAGCCGTCGCGCCGGCCGCCCGTCGAATCACCGGCAAGGCCGTTCTGGGTATTTGTACGGATCAGCGGTTTAACGAACGGGTAGCGCGGACGGACCAGTGTGGCGTGGGTCGCCGTGCGAAATTTACGGCGTCGCGTCAATCGTGTTCATCCAGAAGGGTATCCAGTATGTCCGGCATCGTTCTTTCGGCATCGGTCCGTCAAAATCTGCTTTCGCTGCAGTCGACCGCTGACCTGCTCGCCACCACGCAGAACCGCTTGTCTACCGGCAAGAAGGTCAACACTGCTCTCGACAATCCGACCAACTTCTTCACGGCGCAGTCGCTCGACAACCGCGCCAGCGACATCAACAACCTGCTGGACGGCATCGGCAACGGCGTGCAGGTGCTGCAGGCCGCCAACACCGGCATCACCTCGCTGCAGAAGCTCGTCGACAGCGCCAAGTCGGTCGCCAACCAGGCCCTGCAGGCCGCCGTCGGCTATTCCGCGAAGTCGCAGGTCACGACCGCTGCGATCCCCGGCGCCACCGCTGACAACCTGCTCGGCACCGCGACCCCGACCAACGCAACCCTCACCAGCACCGCCGCCTATACCGGCATCGACCTTACCGCGGCCGGCGCGAACCTGACGTTCCAGATCAACAGCCAGACTGTGACCTTGAACTCGGGTACGAACTATTCCGCCACCCAGGTTCGCGACGCCATCAACACGCAGGTCGGCGCCAGCGCCAAGGTCGCCGCCTCGATCGACGGCACCGGCAAGCTGGTCCTGACCAGCACCAACACCGCCGGCGCCGCGGACTCGCTCACGGTCGGTACGTTCAGCTCGGGCGACGCGACGCAGCTCGGCCTCCCGGCCGGTGCGACGGCGACCGCAAACGGCACGGCCGGCGCGAGCCCGCTGGACACGCTCACGCTGACCATCGGCGCGACCGGCAACGGCACTGCGACCAACATCACCTTCGGCACCGGTGCCGGCAAGGTGAAGTCCCTCAACGACCTGAACGCCGCACTCGCGGCCAACAACCTGCAGGCCTCGCTCAGCGCGGCCGGTGCGCTCACCATCAGCACCACCAACGATGCTGCTTCGGCGACCATCGGCACCATCGGTGGCACGGCGGCCGGCGCCGGCAAGCTGTTCAACGGCCTCACGGGCAGCGCTCCGGTGCAGGACCCGACTGCGCTGGCGAACCGCGCCAACCTGGTCAACCAGTACAACAACATCCTGGACCAGATCACCACGACCGCCCAGGACGCGTCGTACAACGGCATCAACCTGCTCAACGGCGATCAGCTCAAGCTGACCTTCAACGAGACGGGCTCCTCGACGCTGAAGATCCAGGGCGTGACCTTCGACGCCACCGGCCTCAACCTCACCAAGCTGACCGCCGGCACGGACTTCGTCGACAACGCGTCGGCCAACGCCACGCTGAAGACGCTCAACAGCGCGAGCGGCCTGCTGCGCACCCAGGCTTCGACCCTCGGTTCGAACCTGTCGATCGTGCAGATCCGCCAGGACTTCTCGAAGAACCTGATCAACGTGCTGCAGACCGGCTCGTCCAACCTGACGCTGGCCGACACCAACGAGGAAGCGGCCAACAGCCAGGCGCTGTCGACCCGTCAGTCGATCGCGGTGTCCGCGCTGGCGCTGGCCAACCAGTCGCAGCAGAGCGTGCTGCAGCTGCTCCGCTAAGCGTAGCCGCGACAGACATCGACTATCGAGGCGGCGGAGGAAACTCCGCCGCCTTTTGCTTTGGCTGCGCTTAACCATCCCGCCGACTTCAACCAATGGGCGATCGCGTTCTGATGCAGGCGGTCGGCATGTCGCGAACGTTTCGCAAGACTTAGCGGTCCTCAATTCCAATTAGTTCAAATTGCGATGAGCGATGGAACGGCCTCTTTCCCGTCCGGGTGGTAAGGGCCTGTCCTTGTGAGACTGGCCGTGATGTCGTGATGCGTCGTCGAACTGCTGAAGCGCTTCATCGTCCGTATTTGCACGGACGGCAAAATTAACGTCGCCGTGAAGCCGGCCAAGTTATCGATGCAAGGCGAGCGTTCCGTAGCACCTTGAGGGGACCTATCCATGGACGATCTGTTGCGCGAGTTCCTGACGGAGAGCAGCGAGAGCCTGGATACGGTCGACAACCAGCTGGTGCAGTTCGAGCAGGACCCGAACAACGCGAAGATCCTGGATAACATTTTCCGCCTGGTGCACACCATCAAGGGGACCTGCGGCTTCCTCGGGCTGCCGCGGCTCGAAGCGCTGGCGCATGCCGGCGAGACCCTGATGGGCAAATTCCGCGACGGCATGCCGGTGAAGGCGGAAGCCGTGACGCTGATCCTGTCCTCGATCGACCGCATCAAGGAGATCCTCGGCGGCCTCGAGGCGACCGAGGCCGAGCCTGAGGGCAACGACCGCGATCTGATCGATCAGCTCGAGGCCATGGTCGAGCACGGCATGGCGGCGATGGCTGCTGAAGAAGATGTGCCGGTCGTCGAGGCTCCGTCGGTGCAGGCTGACATGACCGAAGGCACGCTGGTGGTGCAGACGCTGGAGCGTCCGCTGCGCCCGGGCGAGGTCTCGCTCGACGAGCTCGAGCGCGCCTTCCGCGAGACCGAGATTGAAGTCGCCGCACCGGCGCCGGTCGCGAAGCCTGCAGCCGCAGCACCCGCCGCCGAGTCGGTTGAAGCCGCGAAGAAACCGGCCCGCAAGGCCGCCGGTGAAGATGTCCAGGAAGGCGACAAGATCGCCAACCAGTCGATCCGGGTCAATGTCGACACCCTCGAACACCTCATGACCAT
>NZ_JAQOSR010000222.1:0-11753 GCF_046718885.1 Bradyrhizobium sp. UFLA01-814
GTTGCACGACGCTGGGGCCACAGCTTTCTAACGACTCAACCCTGTGGTTATGGGTCCCGGCTTTCGCCGGGACGACGAGGGGAGAGATTGCGCTGCGCTTCGTCCGCGCTACGGATTCGTCACCGTCGCTCTCGGAAGAACTCGCGCAGCAGCCGCGCGGACTCGGTCTCGCCGACCGCGCCATAGACCTCCGGCACGTGGTGGCAGGTCGGCTGCGCGAAGAACCGCACGCCTGACTCGACCGCGCCGCCCTTGGGGTCGGCGGCGCCGTAATAGAGCCGGCGGATGCGGGCAAAGGAGATTGCGCCGGCGCACATGGTGCAGGGCTCCAGCGTCACGTAGAGGTCGCAATCGACCAGCCGCTCGGTGCCGATGGCCTCGGCGGCCTGCCGGATCGCGAGGATTTCCGCATGGGCCGTCGGATCGCGGTCGGTCAGGGTGCGGTTGCCGGCGGTGGCGATCACCTCATAGCCCCGCACAATCACGCATCCGATCGGAACCTCGCCCGCTTTTCCGGCATTTTCGGCGGTTTTTAGCGCCAGATCCATGAAAGAAGGGGCAGACATGCCTCGTATCATCGGAAGAAACCTGCTAGTAGCGTCGCCTTCAGCAGAAGTGGATGCCGGTTTTGCGCCAGTCGCGCCCAGATGGCGCGCGTATCGCCGGTTGCCCTGCGCCCCAATTGAACATCCAGGCGAGAACATTCATGCCCCGCGACAGCGACAAAAACAACGATTCCCGCGGCCGGCGTGATCGACCCGGCGGCGGCAAGGGTCGCTCCGGTGCCGCCCGTGGCCCGGACAAGAAGTTTGCGAAGCGCGGCTTTGGCGACAAGAAGTTTGCCGGCAAGGGTGATGGCGAAAAGCGGCCCTACCGCGGCGATCGCGAGGACCGTCCGCCGCGCCGCGAGTTCGGCGACAAGCCGAGGTTCAACCGCGACGACCGCCCCCGCGGCGATCGGCCGTTCCGCCGGGATCGCAACAGCGACCCTAGTGATCGGCCCGCGCGTGACGGCGATGGCGAGAGGCGCACGTTCAAGCCGCGCGAAGACCGCGGCGGCGAAAAGCGACCCTACACGCCCCGTGGCGACCGCCCGAACTTCAATCGCGACGACCGCGCGCCGCGGCGCGATCGCGATGATGCCCGCCCGGCGGGGCGGTCTTCCGATCGGAAGTTCGGCGACCGCAAGCCTTACGCGGCGCGCGAGCGCGACGGCGAGAAGCGGCCGTATACGCCGCGTGGCGAGCGATCGTTCGGCGATCGTCCCTCGCGCGGCGGCGACCGGCCCGCGCGGAAATTCGGTGGCGACAGCAAGTTCAAGCGCGGTGCGGCGGATCGCGGGGGTGATCGTGGCGATCGCGGCCCGCGCAAGGACTTTGGCGATCGGCCGCCGCGCGGCGAATCCAAGCCATGGCAGAAGCGCGAGGGCGGCTCCGATCGTCCGGAGCGGGGTTCGCGTCCGTTCCGCGACGGCCCGCGCAATTTCGACAAGCCGCGTTACGACAGGCCGCGCGATGATCGTGGCGGCGGCGAGCGGCCCAGGTTCTCGCGCTCACGCGACGATCGCGAGCAGGGCGATCGCCATGAGCGGCCGAAGTTCAGCCGGCCGCGCTGGGAGCGGGACGAGGCTGGTGGCGACAATCGCCGCCGCGAGCGCCCCGAAGGCCGCACCGATTGGCAGGAACATCCGCGCAGCGAAGGCCGCTTCTCCGACCGGCCGCGCCGCGACAATGAAGACGACAGCAAGGTCTTTGCGAAGCGCCCGGCCTTCGGCGGCCGCGGCGCCTATCGCGAACGCTCCTACGACGAGCGCCGCGAGCGTCCCGAGCCGAAGCCGAAGAAGACCGGCGAGCGCATCGCCAAGGTGCTGGCGCGCGCCGGTCTTGCCTCACGCCGCGATGCGGAGGAGATCGTCACCCAGGGCCGGGTCACGGTCAACGGACGCGTGATCAACTCGCCGGCGCTCGATATCACCGAGAACGATGTCGTGGCGGTCGACGGCAAGCCGTTGCCGCCGCGCGAGCGGACGCGGCTGTTCATGTATCACAAGCCGCGCGGGCTGATGACGACGCATGCCGATCCCGAGGGGCGGCCGACCGTGTTCGACAATCTGCCCGAGGGCTTGCCGCGGCTGATCTCGATCGGCCGGCTCGATTTCAACACCGAGGGCCTGTTGCTGCTGACCAATGACGGCGGCCTGGCGCGGACACTGGAGCACCCCGACACTGGATGGCTGCGCCGCTATCGCGTGCGCGCGCATGGCGAGGTGACGCAGGGCCAGCTCGACCAGCTCAAGGGTGGCGTCGAGGTCGACGGCGTCAAATACGGGCCGATCGACGCGACGCTGGAGCGCGACCAGAGCTCCAACGTCTGGGTGGTGTTCGCGATCCGCGAGGGCAAGAATCGCGAGGTGCGCAATGTGATGGCGCATCTCGGGCTCGAGGTGAACCGCCTGATCCGGATCTCCTACGGCCCGTTCCAGCTCGGCGAGCTCGAGGAGGGCAAGGTCGAGGAGGTCAAGACGCGGGTGCTGCGCGAGCAGCTCGGCGAGAAGATCGCCAAGATCGCGGGTGCGGACTTTGCGCGGCCGGAGCAGCGTGACGCCGCCGACGGCGACGATGCGCCCGCCAGGAAGCCGAAGCCGAGCAAGCGCGAAACGATCAATGACCGCAAGGGCCGCCGCGTGCTGGTGCAGCGCACCGGCAGCGAGGAAGCGCGTGCCCGTAACGAGGACGAGGCCAGCGGCTACGGCCCGCCGCGTCGTCCCAAGCGCGGCTATCACGGCAAGCGCGATCTCACGCCGAAGGACGAGTAACGGTCAATGCGTGTCGTTGGGGGCAGGCTGAAGGGCCGCAACCTGGCTTCGCCGTCGGGCCACGAGATCCGCCCGACCGCGGACCGCCTGCGCGAGTCCGTGTTCAATATCCTGATCCACGCCTACGACAATCCGATTGAGGATGCGCGCGTGCTCGATCTGTTTGCCGGCACCGGCGCGCTCGGCATCGAGGCGGTCTCGCGCGGCGCCAGGTTCACGCTGTTCGTCGACAATGGCGCCGAGGCGCGGGCGCTGCTGCGCAACAATGTCGAGTCGCTCGGCCTCGGCGGCACGACCAAGGTCTATCGGCGCGATGCCACCGATCTTGGACCGGCGCATCCGGTCGAGCCGTTCTCGCTGGTGTTTCTCGATCCGCCCTATGGCAAGGGGCTGGCCGACAAGGCGCTGGCCTCGCTGCGCGACGGCGGCTGGCTGACGCCGGGCGCGCTGCTCGTGGTGGAGGAGGCGAAGGCCGCGGCGTTCGCGGCGCCCGAGGGCTTCGAGGAGCTCGAGCGGCGCGCGTATGACGACACGGAGTTCGTGTTTTTGCGAGCTGTCGCCGCAATCTAATCTGTCGTCCCTGCGAAAGCAGAATTCGTAGGATGGGTAGAGCGAAGCGAAACCCATCAACTTCTGAGCCGCGGGAGAGATGATGGGTTTCGCTGCGCTCTACCCGTCCTACGCGATACTGATTCATCACCGCTAGCGGAGCGCGAACCATGGCCGACACTCTTGCCGGGCTGGCCGGTCAGCTGGAGACGCAGGTCAAGGCGTTGCGCGGCGCTGGCGATGCTGCGGCGCTGCTTGCCGCAGCGCGCGATGCCGCCGACCAGATCGAACGCCGTCGCGGCGCGCAGGATGGTGACGAACGTGAAGTGCTCATGATGGTCCAGCGCTGGACGTTCAATGCGGCGGCCGATTGCTGGCCGGGCTGGAGCGTGTCCGACAAGCCGATCAATCAGGACAATATGCTGGCCGCACGCGAGCTTGCGGAACGTTCGTTAGCGCTGGTGCGGAGCCTGGGGCTCGCACCGCTGCGCGAGGGAACGGGCGTCTGGATGGTGGGGGCCTTCGACCTTGCGCTCGGCCGCTACGACGAGGCGATCAGCATGTTTCACGAAGCACGCGAGCATTATGTTGTCGCGAGCGCGCCCGGCCTCGTGCTGCTGACGGAGGGCTATGTCGCGATTGCGAGGCAGGTCGGCAAGGATCAAGCATCACCTGGGGGTGAAGATCTCGATCAGATCTGCACGCGGATCGCGGCAGGCGGGTTCGAGGACGGTCACGAATGGATCGCGCAACTTCGCACGGTGCTGGACGTGTTTGCCCGGCGGAACAATTCGTAGGATGGGTAGAGCGAAGCGAAACCCATCAACTTCTGGGCCGCGGGAGAGATGATGGGTTTCGCTGCGCTCTACCCATCCTACGAGCTGGATGGCGCTGGCTCGCGGTATCGCCAGACTCCACGTGGCGCCTGATCAGCTCCGACGAGCCGGCCTTCGTTGCGCAGATATTGTGCTGCCCACCGCATATCATACTGCCAAAGATAAAAGGCATCCCCGTGGCTTTGAAGATCATCCTTGTGATTTTCCCAAATGTGCTTCGCAACTTGAACCAACGTTGCCTCTCCACCGTATGCCTTTATGGCGGCTAGGACCCAATCCTTAAGGTCGTCCTTGTAAGACACGATGTCCTCCTGCGAATTCATCGCCGCCCGAACAGCTTCTCGATATCGCTCAGCTTCAACTCGACATAGGTCGGGCGGCCGTGGTTGCACTGGCCGGAGTTCGGCGTGTCCTCCATCTCGCGGAGCAGCGCGTTCATCTCTTCCGGCTTGAGGCGTCTGCCGGCGCGGACCGAGCCGTGGCAGGCCATGGTGGCGGCGACATGCATCAGGCGGCGCTCCAGCGGCAGCGCCTCGTCCCACTCGGCCATGTGTTCGGCGAGGTCGCGCAACAGCCCGGCCGCATTGGCCTTGCCGAGCAGCGAGGGCGTCTCGCGCACGGCGACGGCGCCGGGGCCGAAGGATTCGATAGCCAGCCCGAACGACGCCAGCTCCTCGGCGCGATCGAGCAGCTTCTCGACGGTCGCCTCATCGAGCTCGACGATCTCGGGGATCAAGAGGATCTGCCGCTGCACGCCGTTCTTCGCCAGGGAGGCCTTCAGCTTCTCATAGACGATGCGCTCATGGGCTGCGTGCTGGTCGACCACGATGAGGCCATCGCGGGTCTGCGAGACGATGTAGGTCTCGTGGATCTGGGTGCGCGCGGCCCCCAGTGGCCGGTCGAGCAGGTCGGGCGCGGGCGCGGCCTCGAAGCGCACATCGGCGGTCGGGGCGCCGACGTCGAAGGCAGCCTGTCCGGGCTCGGCGAAGGCGGGGGCCGCGACACCCTCGAACGCGCGCATCGGACCAGCCGGATAGGACGGCGAGCCGCGCCAGTCCCAATTGCCCGGGGGCGGCGGCGTGAAGGCCGGGCGGAAGGCCGAGAGCGCGGCGCCGTCGGCGGTGTTGGCCGCGGTGCGCCTGCCCTCGCGCGCGAGGCCTTCCTTCAGGGCGTGCACGATCAGCGCGCGCACCAGGCCGGCGTTGCGGAAGCGCACCTCGGTCTTGGCCGGATGCACATTGGCATCGACGCCCTCGGGGTCGCAGGTCACGAACAGCGCCACGACGGGATGGCGGTCGCGCGGCAGGTAATCGGAATAGGCCGCGCGCACGGCGCCGAGGATCAGCTTGTCGCGCACCGGGCGGCCGTTGACGAACAGATATTGCCCGAGCGCATTGGCGCGGGTCAGCGACGGCGCGGCGGCAAAGCCTTCGACCACGACCCCCTCGCGCTCGGCGCGCACCTCGATCGCACTGGCGCGAAAGTCCGCACCCAGGATATCGCCGAGCCGGGTCAGCCGGCCCGCGGCGCCGGGCAGCGCCGCAGCCCAGGTGACCGGCGCGCGCTCTTCGCCGGCCAGCGTGAAGGCGATGTCCGGGCGCGCCATGCCGAGCCGCCGCACCACCTCGCGGATCGCCTCGGCCTCGGTGCGGTCGGTCTTGAGGAATTTCAGTCGCGCCGGCGTGGCGTAGAAGAGTTCGTTGACCTCGACGCGGGTGCCCTGGCCGAGCGCGGCCGGCATGACCTCGGACTTCTCGCCGCCTTCGACCGACAGCGACCAGGCATGCGGCTCGCTGGCATGACGCGTCGTGATGCCGAGCTTGGCGACCGCGCCGATCGAGGGCAGCGCCTCGCCGCGGAACCCGAGCGTGCGGATGCGCAGCAGGTCTTCGTCGTCGAGCTTGGAGGTGGCGTGACGGTCGACCGCAAGCGCAAGGTCCGCGCGGGTCATGCCGCCGCCATCGTCGGTGATGCCGATCCGGCGCCGCCCGCCGCCATCGGTGAAAACGTCGATCCGGCTGGCACCGGCGTCGATCGCGTTCTCGACCAGTTCCTTGACCACGCTCGCGGGGCGTTCGACCACTTCGCCGGCGGCGATGCGGTTGACGAGCTGTTCGGGAAGCTGGCGGACGGGCATGGATCGGACGTTCGGAGGGCGATTCGAGGCTGGCTGTTACTATAAGTCGCCGCGCCGGCAAATGCATGGGAGCGATATCGCGGCTGGATGCGGGTTGGGGATGATTCCGGCCTATCGCCTTGAAGACGCTTGGCTTCGGCGGCCGGCGCGTTACGCCCTACGTCCCGATTGTGGGGCCGCGCGCACAGGTATATCGTTTAGAAAAATTATAAGTTCTCGCCGGAGGAACGCCATGTGCCATCTTTTCGCGCATCAGCCGCAACGCGACTATGAATCGCAGACCCGATCGTTGCGGATCGACGGCCATTGCACCTCGATCCGGCTGGAAATGTCGTTCTGGGATACGCTGGAGGAGATCGCGGCCAAGGAAGGCATGTCGCTGGCCAAGTTCCTCACCACCCTGCACAACGAGGTGCTCGATCATCACGGCGAGGTGAACAATTTCGCGTCGCTGCTGCGCTGCTCCTGCCTGATCTACCGCGCCAAGGCGAATGCACCGGCGGTGGTCCCGGACTATCGCGGGGCGGCGGCGATCATGGATGCGGCGGAATAGATTTCGCTCCGGTCTATCACGCAAAGAAGAAAGCGGCCTTGTCCAGTTGGGCGAGGCCGCTTCAGTGAGAGGGGAATTGTATTTTCTTGCTGGATCTCCTCGCTAGATCTCCTTGCGCTGCATTGCGCCGGCGATGTGGTCGGCCTGCCGGATCGCCAGCGACACGATCGTCAGCGTCGGGTTGCAGGCAGCACCGCTCGTGAACTGGCTGCCGTCGGAGACGAACAGGTTCTTGATGTCGTGGGTCTGGCCGAACTTGTTGACCACGCCATCGCGCGGCTTCTCGCTCATCCGATTGGTGCCCATGTTGTGGGTCGAGGGATAGGGCGGCGTCGGATAGGTGACGGTGGCGCCGACCGCCTCATAGACCGCGGAGCCCTGCTTGTAGGCGTGATCGCGCATCGCGACGTCGTTCGGATGATCGTCGAAATGCACGCTGGCGACCGGCATGCCGAACTTGTCCTTGATCTTCGGATCCAGCGTGATGCGGTTGGTCTCCTGCGGCATGTCCTCGCCGACCAGCCACATGCCGGCCATCCGCGGATAGCCCTCGATCGCGCTGGTGAAGCTGCGTCCCCAGGCGCCGGGATTGAGGAACGCGGCCATGAAGGGCAGGCCGAGCGACAGCGTCTCCATCTCGTAGCCGCCGACGAAGCCGCGCTTCGGATCGTTCTTCGCCTCGTCGCGGATGATTCCGGCCATCGTGGTGCCGCGATACATGTGCACCGATTTCTCGAAGCTCGCATACACGCTGCCGGTCATGTGCCGCATGTAGTTGCGGCCGACCTGGCCGGATGAATTGGCGAGCCCGTCCGGGAACATGCTGGACGCGCTGTTGAGCAACAGCCGCGGGCTCTCGATCGAGTTGCCGGCGACCGCGACGACGCGGGCCTTCTGGCGCTGCATGGCGCCGGTCGAATCGGCATAGACCACGCCGGTGACCTTGCCGGACTGGTCGTGCTCGATCTTGATCACCATGCTGCCGGGACGCACTTCGAGATTGCCGGTGGCTTCGCCCTTCGGGATCTCGGTGTAGAGCGTCGACCATTTGGCGCCCGACTTGCAGCCCTGGAAGCAGAAGCCGATCTGCTGGCAGGAACCGCGGCCGTCGCGCAGCTCGCTGTTGATCGCCATCCGCCCGGTGTGCACTTCCTTGTAGCCAAGCTTCTTGGCGCCGGCTTCCATCACCTTGAAGTTGTTGTTGCCGGGCAATCCGGGGATGCCGTTGGTGCGGGTGACGCCCATCTTGTCCTCGGCCTTGGCGTACCACGGCTCCATCTCGGCGAGCGTGATCGGCCAGTCGATCAGGTTGGCGCCGGGAATGGCGCCATAGGCCGACTTGATCTTGAACTCGTGCTCGTCGAAGCGCAGCGAGGCGCCGGCCCAGTGCGTGGTCGAGCCGCCGACCGCCTTCACGATCCAGGCCGGCAGGCCCGGAAAGTCCTGGTGGACGCGCCAGCTGCCCGAGGTCGAGCGCGCGTCGGACCAGGCGAGCTGGGTAAAACTGTCCCATTCATCGTTGATGAAGTCCTGGTTCTCGATGCGCGGGCCGGCTTCCAGGATCACGACCTTGACGCCCTTCTGCGCCAGTTCATTGCCGAGCGTTCCGCCGCCGGCACCGGAGCCGACGATCACCACAACCCCGCTGTCATTCAGATCGAATTTTGCCATTGTTTCCTCCTGACCGTTTCCGACGCTATGCCTTGGGCAGCCAGTCGATATCGGCGAAGCCGCGCTTGATGTAGCCGCCATGCTCGGCGGAGGAGCCCTCGTAGCCGAACCGCGGCCACACCTCCTTGTTGTTGTAGATGGAGACGATGAGGTCGCCGCGGATCTTCTGGAAGAACGCGCTTTGCTCGATCTGTTGCAGCAGCGCGACGCGGTCGTTTTCCCAGGCGACCTGGACATAAGGCATCTTGTGGCGGTCATTGGCCGCCTGATCGAGCCTCGTGACGCCGTCATTGATCAGCGACTTGACCGCCGGATCCTTCGCCGCCTTCTCGTCATACGGCTTGACCGCCGCTATGTAGTAGCTGTCGCCGAGGAAGTCGTGCGGATAGATGTCGCGCGCCATCTTCAGCAGCGTCTTCAGCGTGGCCGGCGTCAGCGTCGTGGTGCCTTCGGCCCACGCATCGGTGATGCCGAGCCCCGTCGAGGTCGCAATCGCGACTGCGGGTGCGGTCACGGCCGCGCCTTTGAGAAAGACACGCCGGTCATATTTGCTGCGTCGATCGATTTCTCTCATGGGTTCCTCCGTCAATTTTTATTTGTGCAATTGCCTTGTTGTTTGAGCATGCTCTTTTTGCTTGAGCATGATCCTGTCGGAAAACCGGTCTCCACTTTTCCGGATCATGCTCTAGCCGAAGCGCCCGCCGCGCTGGATCACCTCGATCTTGTAGCCGTCGGGATCGGAGACGAAGAAGAAGCGCGCCAGCGTCTTGCCGTCATGCTTGAAGTCGCGCAGCGGCCCGGGCGACAGTTTCTCCTTTTCGAAGCGCGCGTGCTCGGCATCGACGTCATCGACGATGACGGCGAGATGGCCGTAGCCGTCGCCGAGCGTGTAGGGCTCCTTGCGATCGAAATTGACCGTGAGCTCGACCTCGAAGGGCGAGGAGGGATGGCGCAGATAGATCAGCGCGAAATCGGGAAATCTCAGATTGTCCGCGATCTCCAGGCCAAACGCGCGCCGGTAGAAGTCGAGCGCTTTGGCTTCGTCGAGCACGCGGATCATCGAATGCACGGGTTTCGCCATTCAGTTCAGCTCCTTCAGATAGGCGATGATCATGGCGCGGGTTTCCGGCTTGGCCTGCCGGTAGGCCATCACGGCGCCCGGGATCACCTCCTGCGGATTGGTCAGCCAGGCATCGAGCCTGACGTCGTCCCAGACGAAATCGGCCTTGCCGAAGCCCGCGGAATATTTGAAGCCGTCGGCCTTGCCGGCATGGCGGCCGACGATCCTGTAGAGCGACGGTCCCTGCCGGACGGCATCCGACATGTTGGTGGTGTGGCAGGTCGCGCATTGCTGCTTGAACAGCGTCGCCCCATCGGGCGGCTTGGCGGCGGGCAAGGGCATCTGCGCGCCGGCCATTTGCACTGCAAGCATTGCGCTGCAAAATCCCAGCCCCAACGTCCGCCTTGCGCGCAGCTTTGTCATCTACATCACCGCCTCTGTGCGGTGACTGTAGGAGGCTGAAATCCGCCGTTGGTAGTAGCGGGCTGTTTCACAGCAGAACAAAGCTGGGCGGTGATCTGGCGCGGAACCGGTGGTTGCCGCATATGCGGACGACAATTTCGCAAAATGACCGCGAAATCCCTGCACGATCACCACACGACGCAGCTTGCATCTCGCGTGCGCCGTTTGCGGAAAATGCAGTCTCGCGCGATGGGGTTCAGGGTCGGCGCTGCAAACGGCGCACCACCTGCGCCGCTCCTCCATCGTCAATTAAAATCCCAGGAGAAGTGGATGACGTTTGCAAAAACCAGCGTGCTCGCCCTTGCCATCTCGGCCGCGATGGCCGGCCCGGTCCTGGCACAGGGAACGACTGCACCGGATACCCAGCTTCGCGGCGGTGCACAGGGCAGAGGTACCATGCAGCAGGGCGGCGGCATGTCCGGCAGCGGCGACGAGGACATGGCTGCGCAGCCGACTGCGCCGACGCAGAAGAGCGGTGCCACCGCCAAGTCAGGCAGCAAGGGAACGGTCGGTAGCGGACGCACGGCACCGAAGTCGGGCGGTTCCGAGATGGCGCCCGCAACCAAGAAATACTAGAGCCTTCCCGGTTCTGATCGATCAGAACCGGAACTCCAGCTTCTTGCTCTGACGCGTTTCCTTCGCGCGAACCGGCATCCGCTTCGCGCGAAAACGCGTCTGGTACGCTGACCGGATCCCGGATGCAGTGCCGCGTGCGCTGCGTCCGGCGTTCCCTAGAGCCTTATCCGCTCCGATTGAATCGGAACGGGGCTCTAGATTCTGGTTTCAACGCGTTTTCTTCACGCGAAGCGGTATCCACTTCGCTCGAAAACGCTTTAATCGTCGAAACGGCGCGTGCCGCGCCCCGCCTTGATGTCGCTGCGGCGCTTCTTGCCCTCGAGCCGGCGCTGCTTGGAGCCGAGCGTCGGCTTGGTCGGCCGCCGCGGTGTCGGCCGCACCATCGCCTCCTTCAACATCTCGAGCAGCCGCTCGATCGCGTCAGCGCGATTGCGTTCCTGGGTGCGAAAGCGGAAGGCGTGGATCACGATCACGCCGTCCTTGGTCATGCGGCTGCCGGCGAGCCGCGCCAGCCGCTGCGCGGCGTCCGGCGGCAATGCAATCTTGTTGGTATCGAAGCGAAGCTGCGCCGCGGTCGAGACCTTGTTGACATTCTGCCCGCCCGGGCCGGAGGCGCGGACAAAGACGATCTCAATGTCGCTCTCGTCGATCGCAAGGTCGCGGGACACCCGCAGCATGACATCACCCAATGGAGGGAAGAATCGGCGGCCGCAGGATAGCGGGTTTGCGCTGGGCGTGCTTCAGCTGCGTAGATGCAGCGTTGGGTACGCCTGAGAGCGCCGCGCGTGGCTTACCCCTCTCCCCACCCTCCCCCGCAAGGGGGGAGGGAGCCCTACCGCCTATACGTCCCTGACGGCCCGAGAATGAGCGGTAGTGTTTGCGGTGACTCGCTGTGAGGTGAGCACGCCTCTCAGGCTCCCTCCCCCCTTGCGGGGGAGGGTGGGGAGAGGGGTGGCCGCAGCGGTGGCGTATGAAAGAAGCGGACGCCCGCCGAAACGCGTCAGTTCGCCTTCGGCGGCGCCGACACCGGCTGCGCCGCGGCTTGCGGGGCGCGGCCGACGATTGCGGTGAGCAGGCCGTTGCCCCAGAGCCGC
>NZ_JAQOSR010000223.1:0-11711 GCF_046718885.1 Bradyrhizobium sp. UFLA01-814
CTGTATGATCGACCGGGGAAATTGCAGGCCGTCATCTTCGCTGGCGACGAGGCCGGCACAGAAGCCCCTCTGCATGTCGATCTGAATACGGGGAAACGGTCCGCACCGGTCGGCGCCGATGGCGTAGCCGCTTTTTCGGATTGGTTCGGCGCCAAGGACCACCCCGCAAAGCAGCGACAAGCCCGCAACGATACCCGCAATGAATGTGATGGCGGCTCCGCCGCGGTTTATCTTCATATTCCCCCTCTGAGTCTCGACCCGTGCCGGCCGCAATGGATGATCCAGCGACCTGCCGCCGCCCACAGGAGCGACGACTACGAGCGACCTGCCGCCGTCCCCAAAAATTCTGCGCTTGGCATTTTGCGATCATCACGCGGTGCTCGAGCCCTGGATATGCCCGAAACCCGCAACGTTGAGGAGCCGCGGTCGACCTTGCCGAGATCCCTGGTAAAGACATTGCGTTGTATTGCTGGGACACATCAGGATTCCAGAAAAGCGTACCAGCGCCAATCGAAAGCATGACGCCGCAGATTACGGACGGCGTGCAACAATTGACGAGGCATGCGCTATCGGGCAGCGCGTTGAAAATTGACAACTTAACCTACAGTAGTGGCGAGATTTATCGATGTATTCTGTTGGACGGTCAAGAGATTTTCGATGCGGATGTCCAAAACCGTGATGTCGATGTTTTGCACCACAGGTCAACCAACTCACGCATTTTTCCTTCACTCATCCGCTTGCAACGCAAGAAGCGCGCACCTCGACCACGCTCATTTGTGTTGTCATCGATCCTGGTCGGAGATCATCCTCGATAGGTGTGTGCCTCAATGCCTACGGAGACTCGGACATGTTAGGCAATCAGCTGCCCTTTTTGAATCTGCCTTTCCAGCTGTGAGCGGAGCGAAATTTGCACAACACCCAATGGCGGCGCGAAGTGCAATCGGGATCCGAGCCTCTAAGACGCTGCGCCGATAGAGGCGAACGACCGCTCGTCTCTCGATGGATCAGTTGCCCATAACCGCGGTTTCGCGTCCTCGCCGCAATTGCGCGCACGAGGATCAGACATTAGATCGCCACCACCTCGCGCTCGACAATCCCAGCCATGGCAACATTTGATGTTGGCTCGACTGCGCGCAATGCCGGCGCCACCTGCACATTTCGCGGCTAGATGGCTTCGGATATGCCTCGTCGCTGCCCGGCGAGGCGACGCAACGTTCGAAACCATTCGTGACGCGCCGGGAGTAGGCTGCATAGTCGGCGATCTGATACTTCTCGCGGAACGAACTCGGCTCGCGGCGTGACGACGTAGGCCATACCCGCCTGCACCCCGCGGGCTTCCACGAGCAGGTAAAGCCAAGCCTGAAGTACGGTGTTACCTGTCCTTTCCCGCGCGAGCTCGCTGTCTGTCTTTTCATACGAGTCACTTCATACGACAACACGCCAAATAGGCCGGTCGACCCGCGCAGGACGTCCGTACGGCCGTTCCATCTTCGCGCCCGGAACGATCCCTGCATCGCCGCTCCAGAGCGGATATGCTCGCGCCAACCAGACCGGCATCGACCCCTACGCGGTCGATTACGGTGACGGCTCGACCGCCGTCCTTGATTGATCGACCTACGCCAAACGTGCAGCCCACGGCGCCCGGAGAGCGTCGCAGGAACCAGATCCCATATGACGGTTTTTCGAAGTTGGCCGGCAGCGATTCAGATCGAGTTTTTTTCAAATACGGACAGTTCAGATGGCCGACCAGATCGCCGGCAGCAGATTAATGGTGCTCCCGATGTGCATGCGCGCCTCCAATCTCGGCCGATCCGCCCTTCTCGTCTTGCCGTCGCCTTATCCCATTTCCCTATGAACTCCTGGGAAATACTCTCGAAATCGGCGAGCAAGATAGCTTATAGTCGCGCGATACGAGTACACGGGGGCCTTATCGGTGCAGGATAGTTCGGTGGAAAGAGCCAGATGGCTCCGCGATTTGCTGCGCTTTCTGCCGCTCCGTAGCCAATTCGTGCTCTCCGGCAATACCCGTGACCTTCAGATGCACGAGGTCGTGCCTAGCGAGGTTACCGCAGCGCCGCTATCGAGGGTCCTACCGGACGTTTTAAAGGAAGCGGGCTATGCGCGGATCGCATGGTTCGATCTTCTGAATGGTTTTCGGGATATCGAGCCGGCCGACGGAAGCTATCTCACTCAATTGGGTCTGATGCCGACCAACGGCGCGGCGGCGGGCGGGATCGATCTGCTGTCGACGACGCTTGAACGGCACGTCGCGGCCGAAGGGCTGCCATCAGCCCTCATCGTCGATTTCGCGTCGAGACTGCTCGCGCGAAGCGAGGCATTATCACCTGCCGAGCACCAGCTTTTCTCCCGCGCGTTGATCCTCTCTCATGCGGCGCGTGCGCGTCCGGCGGGCGATAGACGCCTTCCCTTCTTCAATACGGTCGTCTGGATCGTCGACAAGGAGGGTGATCTGCCAGATTGGTTCCTGATCGGAAACCCGAAGATCAGACACATCCCCATCGGACGACCGGATCATATTGCGAGAAGAAGCATGATCCGCTCCCTCGTCCGGGGGCTGCCCGGTGCGCAGAACGCAGAGCAATCGGACTTGGACAAGTGTACCAAAGCGTTCGTGGACGAGACGGAAGGCCTGCTGTTGCTGGACGTGAGCGCGGTCGCACAGCTTGCCCGCAGTGAAGCAGTCCAGTTCGATCGGATCGGGGATGCCGTCCGACGTTTCAAAGTGGGCGTGACCGAGGATCCTTGGCGCAAGATCAGCCGCGACAAGATCAGCTCGGGTGAAGAATTCGTAAGACGACGCGTCAAGGGCCAGTCTCACGCAGTTACGCATATGCTGGACATCGTCAAACGGGCAGTGACCGGGATCGGCCAATCGCCGCGCGGCGGTCGCCCAACGTCTTTCTTGCCGGGCCGACCGGCGTCGGCAAGACGGAACTCGCCAAGACGATCACGAGCCTGCTGTTCGGCGACGAATCTGCATATATCCGCTTCGACATGTCGGAGTTCAGCGCCGAGCACTCCGATCAACGGCTGATCGGCGCACCGCCAGGCTATATCGGCTACGACGTCGGAGGCGAGCTTACGAACGCTATTCGCGAGAAACCATTTAGCGTCGTCCTTTTCGATGAGATCGAGAAGGCGCATCCGAGAATCCTCGACAAATTCCTGCAGGTTCTCGACGACGGCGTCCTCACCTCCGGGCGAGGCGATCGCGTCTATTTCTCCGAAGCCTTCATTGTGTTCACGTCGAATTTGGGCATCTACGTACCGGGTCCCTCCGGCGAAAGAATTGCCAACGTCACGCCCGAAGAGACTTTCGAAGTGGTGCGCAGGAAGGTCCGAGGCGAGATCGAAAGGCACTTCAAACAAGTTCTCAACCGGCCCGAGATATTGAACCGGATCGGAGAGAACGTCATCGTTTTCGACTTCATCCGGCCCGAGATCGCAAACGAGATATTCGACCAGATGGTCGACAACCTGCTCAATGAGGTCAATTCGCTGGGCTATGACGTGACTTTGGCCGGACCTGCCCGCGAGGTCCTTCGCGGCCTATGCCTTTCTGATCTTTCCAACGGCGGGCGAGGCATCCGCAACCAAGTCGAATCTCATCTCATCAACCCGCTGTCGCGCAGTCTGTTCGATAGCGGAGCGGAAGCTGCGCGCAGATACAGGATCGAAGGGATTCACCCTGGGCCATCGACGACGATCGACCTCGTGAGCGAGCAACCTCCATGACGATGGTCGCTCTGTCACGCATCCATTTCCCGGTCACAACCTTGGGGCCGGGCCGGAGGATCGGGATCTGGTTTCAAGGCTGTTCAATCCGTTGCCCAGGATGCATCTCCATGGACACCTGGGTGCACGGACGAGGAATGACGGCCATAGAGGACGTCGTCGAGGCAGTTTCACCATGGCTTTCGACGGCTGACGGCATCACGATTTCGGGTGGAGAGCCTTTCGACCAGCGTGAGGCCTTGTTCGATCTTCTGGCACGGCTTCGAGCTCGAACGCATGCCGACATCCTCGTCTTTACGGGATACCCGTGGGACACGATCTCCGAGGCGATCGCTACCTCGCCATCCCTCATCGACGCGATCGTCTCCGGGCCGTTCGATATCGATGAGAAGCAAACCCTGGCGCTTCGCGGCAGCGACAATCAGGAGCTGCACCTCATGACGCCCTTGGGCCGCGCTCGGTTCGAGGGCCTCAATCGCCCCATTGACGAAAAAGACCGCACCTTCGACGTCATCTTCGACGACAACGGAGACGTCTGGCTTGCGGGCATTCCCGCTCGCGGCGACTTCCGGCGTCTGCGAAATATTCTCGAAGGCGGCGGATCGACGCTTGGAATTTCGGAAGATACGCGTTTCCCCTCTCTGTAGAATATTGCTGATGATCAGACTTTGCCCAAACTGCGATACCGAACGGCCCGTCACCGAGATCTTCTGCGAAGGCACGTTGAACGGCCAAACCTGCGGCTGGGACCTGTCGACGGTCGATATAGCGCCGCCTGGCAGAGGAAAGCCCAATCCGCCCGCTAGCCCTCCTCCGGGCGTGCCGACCTGCCGAAACGGACATCAGGCCTCTCCCGGCGACCTGATCTGCAGCGTATGCGGCGAGCCGACAATCGAATCGCACGAGCCGCCCTCACCTGCCGAGCCCATGCCGGCGTCAGAGCCCGCGCTCGAGGCCGAAACGATCGTGGACGGTTGGCGTCTGCAGGACCGGATCACCTCATCCAGCACAGTCCGCGAACGCTTTGTCGCAACGCGCGACTCAGACGGGCGGCGAGGAATACTCACGCTCTACGCAGCGGGCTCGGAGCCTGACCATGCGATCTACGATTTGCTTCAAAGCTCCCTCGAGATCACGTCCCAGAATTCTTCGCCACCGGTCGCTGGCAAGACCGCGCCTATGAGGTCGCGGAGGAATTCAAGGGCGGCACTCTGGCGGATTTCGCTGTCGATCCTGCCGATCCGGTCGCGATAGATAGGTTAGTCGGCGAACTCGCGCAGGCGGTTCACGCCCTCACCGAAGCCGGGTTGCGGCACCGGGATCTGCGGCCTTCGGTCATCTTCGTGCGCTCAAGGGAGCCGCTGGACCTCGTCATCGGGGGCTTCGGGTCCGCACGGCTCTCCGAATTCGATCTCGATATCGTGTCTCCGCTCGAAACAACCCGCTATATGGCGCCCGAAGCGATAGCCGGCGGCGTCGCTCCGGCTTCCGACTGGTGGAGCATGGGGATGATCTTGCTGGAGAAGATCACCCAAGGCGCGTGCTTTCAGGGCATCAACGAGCAGGCCTTTCTGATTCACGTTCTCACCAACGGCGTGCACCTACCCGAAAATCTGGATGATCGGATCAACACCTTGCTGCGCGGCCTGTTGGCGCGTGACAGGCGCCAGCGCTGGCAGTGGAAGGAAGTTCAGGCGTGGCTGCGCGGAGAGGCCGTATCAGCTCCGGCGGCCGATATAGCGGGCGACACAGAGGGCCGGACCTCGATTTCGCTGGGTGGCCAGCAATATCGATCCGCAAGCATGTTCGCATTGGCGGCAGCTGATGCCGCGAACTGGGACGGCGCCAAGGCCCTTGTCCTCAGAGGCGCCGTCGCAAGCTGGGCGTCCGAGGCCGGCTTCGAAGCGGCGATAGCGGCAGGTCTCCGGCAAATCCTGCGGGCCCAAGATCTTTCCGAGGATTTGAAGCTCTCCATCTCGCTGAAGACCCTCAATCCGTCGATGCCCCTGATCGTCAGAGGCAATATCGTCACGCCGGGTTGGCTGCTCGACCAGCCGGCAACGAATTGGCGGCGCTTCCTGGAAAAGACGTCAAGGTTGGCGCTCAAGAACGGCAGCTCGTGCCCGCTGCCGTGCTCTTCCATCTTGCGTTCATGGGTCAGGCCGTCATGAGGGACCTCGAGACGCTACGGGGCTTACCGCCGACGGCGACCTCGCTCGAGGCCGCGCTGCGTTTGAACGAACAGCAACTGCCGCCTGCTGCACCATCGCAAGTGAAGGAAGTCGACCGATACTTCACGGCCGACAGCGATCCCTCGCAGGAGGCGGCCGTTCCGCGGCCCGAGAGCACTGCGGTTGCGCGAATTCATCGATCGCGCCGCTCCGCTCGGTCTTTTCGCTCTCCGCCCGGTCTGGCTCATGACACCAGACGTCGCGAGCCGCGTGCTGCAACCACGCGCCGGCCTCTTCGATACCGTCATCTTTGACGAGGCTTCACAGATGCCGGTTGAATATGCCCTGCCCTCCCTATTCCGAAGCAGGCTCGTCGTCGTCAGCGGCGACGAAAAGCAGATGCCACCGACCTCCTTCTTCGCGAGTAAGGTCGAGAACGACGAAGCGGCGATATTCGACGGCGAAGAGCCAGAAGAAGGAGCGAGCGAAGAGGAACGCCAGGTCTTCGCGGAGACATGGAACCGAAGAGAGATCAAGGATTGTCCCGATCTCCTCCAACTTTCGCGCTCCGTACTTCGTACCCGTACTCTGCAGGTGCACTATCGATCCAAATATCGGGAGCTGATTTCATTCTCGAACGCATCGTTCTACGCCAACGGTCTTAGTGTCCCCGTTCGCCATCCCGAAGAAACAATCCGCAGGCTCAAGCCCATCGAAGTGGTGCGCTCGGACGGCACGTATCAGAGCCAGACGAACCAAAAGGAAGCGGGCGATGTGGCGGAATATCTATCCGAGCTTTGGGAGGACTCTTCGCCACCGTCGGTCGGTGTCGTCACGTTCAACCGCAAGCAGGCCGACGCCATAGAAGATGCTTTGGAAGACCGCGCCGAAAACGATGCCTCGTTCCGCGAAGCGTTGATGCGTGAGCGCGAGCGAACGGAGCATGGCGAGGACATGGGCTTTTTCGTCAAGAACGTGGAGAATGTGCAGGGCGACGAGCGTGACATCATTGTTTTCTCGACGACGTTCGGCCGCAACGAGCACGGGGTCTTCCGCAAGAGCTTTGGCGCGCTGGGGCACGCTGGAGGCGAGCGGCGCCTGAACGTTGCGGTAACACGTGCAAGAGAGAAGGTGGTCATCGTCACATCGATGCCGATATCGGAGATATCGGACCTGTTGACGAGACGAAGCGGTCCGAGGGTGCCGCGCGACTATCTGCAGGGCTACCTCGAATATGCCAGGACGGTATCCGACGGCCTCGCAGACTCCGGAAAGACGCTCCTGGACCGGATGGTCACCGAACAGCGTCCCCAGCATGAGGGTGGACAATATGAAGACGACGGCTTCACCAGGTCCGTCGAAGCCTTTCTGGAGGCGAATGGCTGGAACCCGAATCGGGCTCGTGATGGCGGGGCATTCAGCCTTGATTTTGCCGTGACCGATCCCCGGACCGGCCTCTACGCGATAGGCGTGGAATGTGATGCGCCACGACACCGGTTGCTGGAAAAAGCTCGGGCTCGCGAGATCTGGCGTCCCAACGTATTGGGAAGAGCCGTCCCTCATGTCCACAGAGTTTCCTCTTATGGTTGGACGCATGCCGGAGGCGCCGAACGGCTACGGCTCAAGAACGCTGTCGAAAACGCGCTCCGTGGAGGAGGATTGCAATGAGCGGACCCAAAGCATTCAGGATCGTTACCCGAGCCGAGATTATCGCCATCTGTCATCGCAACCTGGCGCGGCTCGACGCCGCGATCGAAAGCTGGATTTCCGCAGGCAGACGCAACGGAACGATCGAGCAGAAGGACGTCGAAAGGGTTATAGCCCGGCGGGACGAGCTTCGTCGCCTGCTGGCTGCCGATCGTTTCGTCGAACTACAGAAGCAGGTCGCCGCCGAGATCGGCTTCCTTCAGGCAGACTCCGAACGCCGCATCGAGAGGGCTGCCGAAATGGCGGCACGTTCGAAGCGCCATTTGCGGCGCTCCAAAGCCGCAGCTGAGGCACTGCTGCAGAGGCTACAATCTTTGAAGGTCGAGATTCCGACCGACATTCGAAACGAGCTCAGTGGCTCGACCGGATCTTTCGAGCGCCTGGAAGCGGCCATGGCAAAGGCGCTGTTGTTGCTTCCTTCACGGGCTCCGCAGCATACCCCGACAGACCGCCAACGCGAGCTTGCCACTCGACTAGGCGCCGGCGAAGACCGTGACACGCTGCAAGAATGGATTGCTCGACAACCGCAGGAGACGGAGGATCCTGCCTTGGCACGCATCGATACTGTCCTTGGCGAATTGAGCGGGCTTGGCATCGATTCCTCCCCATTCTCGGACCGTATCGCGCTGCTGGAATCAGAGCCGCTGGCTCGAAGATCGCTTGTCGCGGATAGTCTTCTGTTGGACCTCGCAGCGGCCGTGAAGGATGGCCGCGCCAGGGCGCGACTAGCGGACGAACTCCGGGCGCGACGCGCCGAACTTTCCGTGATGAAATCACCGCAGGCGGCCTCGCTGCTCGCCGAAATCGACGAGACCCTCGCCGCGCCGTCGGCCAGCAACGGACGAGAACTCGTCAAACACGCAGACTTTCTCATCGAGGAAGAATTCAAGGCGCTGGCCGCCGAGGAGCGCAGGCGCGCGGTCCTGGAAGGTCTTGCCAGCCTGGGGTACGAGGTATCCGAAGGAATGGCGACTGCCTGGGTCCAGAACGGCCAGATCGTCCTGCGCAAGGCGGCCAATCCTGGCTACGGAGTAGAGCTCTTGGGCGGATCGAGATCAAATCTCCTCCAGGTGCGGGCCGTGGGTATTGGTAGCTCTACTGACGTTCGCGACGAGAATCGTGATCGTGACATGGAAACGATCTGGTGCGGGGAGTTCGATCGATTGAGGACGTTGGTCGCTAAAGCAGGCGGTAACGTTGCGATGGAATTCGCAAGGCCGGTCGGTCAATTTCCTCTGAAGATCGTGTCAGGTCCAGGTGTGAGCCACCAAGCGGAGGCTGCTGAAAGATCATATCAATCACTATCAATCAACCGCCTCAAAAGCCACTAGCGCAACAAATGTGATTCCGCAGATATCAGCGGGTCACACAGCCGAAGTATCTTCTTTGCCCGGTCGAGAGCTTTTGCGACAACTCGTTTACCCCCACGATTTGCCCGCCTGGATACTAGCCTCGACGCTTGCCACAATCTAAGCTGGAATCCGCCGCAGCTTTCTGCAGGAACATTTGCGCGATCCGCCATTATCCGCAACTGCTTGTCGTGCTTTGACCAGTGCGGTCGAGAAGTCGCCGATGTGGCTCGCAAACTCAATCTCGTTCAGGGCGGCATCAAGCAACGCATTGTCCTCTGCGAGTGCGGCGCCGCCGCCTTGCGCGATTCCGCATCGTCGTTCATCTCCGTCCCGTACCAGCTAGACACCGGTTACTCCACGTGTCGAGAGCCGTGGCTGGACGTTTTTGGTGCTTGCGGACCCATTGCCTGGCTTCGCCTCGGGTTCGACACGAGAAAATTCGATTCCAAATCCGTCAAAACGCATCCCGCCATTTCAATCATACACTTCTCATCAAGAGAATGCGCAGTGACCCTCGACCGGGATGGTTCCTCATCTTCGAGGTGACTGCCTCCTAGCGAACTTACTCATCGGGAGCGCTAGCCTCGATTTTCCTTTTGGTCATGGGCGAGCGCGCTACATCCTACGTCGCCGCTTGTTCAACTCTACAACCTGACGCTACGTACGATTCAAGCGATTCTTAATACTGATGCATACTAGCGCGACTTATCGGTTATGCGCGCGCTATCACTCTCAACACTCAGACCACTCGAACTGTTTCCAACGCGGCAAGTCGTTGGAGCCACCATCAGGGACTACTGATCGCTTTACTATTTAATCGCTATTGCATTCTAGATCCTGATAGCTTGGCGATGATAGCTGTCGACCAAACACTTTGATGGCGCCCCAACGAGTCAACTGTCCCTCGTTCTGCCATTTTCTCATCCAAAGCAGTCGCCCGCCGCTGGCGCATGTCGCGCCGGCGCGAAAGCGAGTGTCTGAAGGGAATTCCATGGTGAAGCCAGTTGTGATTGTGGTCGGCGCGGACAAGGGTGGTGTTGGAAAGACGACGGTATCGCGAACGCTTCTCGACTACTTCAGCAACAATACTGTGCAAACCCGCGCTTTCGACACGGAGTCACCGCGGGGAACGTTGAAGCGCTTTCATCCTGAGATCACCGAGATCGTCGACATGACGACGACCGCAGATCAGATGAAGATTTTCGACACCTTGAATTCTGGGCTATCCGTGACCGTTATCGATGCTCGCGCCGGCTTGCTGTCGTCAGCGCTGGGTTCCTTGCGCGACATCGGCTTTTTGGACGCCGCGCGCTCCGGCCAAATCACATTTGCCGTATTCCATATCCTGGGGCCCTCGATCGCCTCGCTGGACGAGATCGCCGAGACCGCCGATTTCATGAACGGCGCGAAATACTTCCTGGTGAAGAATTTCATCAACGACACCCAATTCTTCCAGTGGGACCAGTCGACCTACAATTCCTATTTCCATCGCATCAAATATGCGACCGAGCTTACCATACCCAAGCTCGACGCGATGGCCTATGAGCAGGTCGAGGTCGCTTCCGTGCCCTTCGTTGACTTTATCGCGAACAAGGGGCGGCGCGATGAGCCGGCGAACTACTCTTTCGTGCTGCGCGGCTATGTCCGTCACTGGCTCGCAAATGTCTGGAGGGAGTATGACCGCATCAACTTGACCGAATTGACCGGCGCCAAATCGGCGGCCCGCGGCGGCGGGGAATAGCCGCACACTCGGCGAGCGACGGGCCGAGCCACCTACGAAACTCGATTGATACAGCCGGCTATGTTAGCAACGCCCATCTACATCATCTGCTCTCCTAGCCCGCAGGTCGGTAAAACCCTCGTCGCTCGCCTGGTAAGCGAGTTCCTGGTGCTGAAGAACGGCACAGCGCTCTCTTTCGATGTCAATCTGAGGGAGCCATCATTGCTCGATTACCTTCCTCACATCACGGAGACCGCAGATGTGATCGATACCTACGGCAAGGTCCAGCTGATCGACCCCCTTGTCGTCCACGATCGGGTGGCCAAGGTGATCGACCTCGGCTTTCATGCCTTTGATGAATTCTTCAAGACGTGCGAAGAGATCCGCTTCATGAAAGAGACGGTACGCCATTATGTCGTCCCGATCATCCTATTCATCGCAGGCACTGATCGTGTGTCCTGGCGCAGTTATGAGATGCTGCGGCGACAGACCCCTCCAGGGGCGCTGGTCACCGTCCACAACGAATTCGTGCTGCGTGGCCCACTACCTGACATCATGGATGACGGGCCTGTCCTCCGGATCCCCGCGTTGCCGAGATTTTTAAAGGCCTACATAGACCGACTGAGTTTTTCCTTCACTGGATATCTGCGCAACGAGAAGGATTGGTCGACCGAGCTGCATCAATGGATTCGAGGCAACTATACCCTTCTTCGCGACTTGGAAATGACTGCTCAGATACGGAGACCATACTAACTCGCGGATTCAATGTCGGTGGTCTGTATCGCACAATTGCGGGACCCAGACTCACTCACTCGGGTCGACTGCGCCAATTGTCCGATTATGACGGCGGTCGTCGGCCATGGCCAAGACCCTCCGCGATGTGGTCACCGCGCGAACCCGCCATAGGCGATCGCGCGGGCGGTGCGCTGACTGTCGAACCAGCCGGGCGTAGAGCATGGCAGAACGAGCTGAACTCGCTTCGACCTACATAATCCAGTCCATGGG
>NZ_JAQOSR010000224.1:0-11604 GCF_046718885.1 Bradyrhizobium sp. UFLA01-814
CTTTCTGCACATAGCTCTCGGCCCGCATCGCGATGACGGAGACGCGACGCTCGTCGAGCTGGATCGTGCCGGGAGCACGGACCAGCGTGCGGATGCGGCGCATCTGCGCGGCCTCGGACTTGACGCCGCTGCGCTGGATCCTGCCGGGCGACAGCGTGATCGAACCGTCGTCGCTGTCATCGCCGTCATAAACGGCGATGTAATCCATTCCCATGGAGTCCTTCTTCGGCACCGGCGAGGTGTCGGGAAGTCCCATCGGATTGCGATAATATTTCACCTGGCGCTCGCGCTTGGCGGCAGGCGCGCTCACCTCTGCCGATCGCTCCGGCTCGCCGGCAGCGGCCTCGTCATCCGCAAACACCGGCAGATAGTCGCGCCCGTCAGGCGTCTTCTTCGGTGTCGCCGAATAGAGCGACTTGCCGTCGGGATCGCGGTAGTAGATCGGCGCAGCAGTCTCCGCCGCCCGCGCGGCGGAGACGATGGCAGCGGTCACTGGCCGCGGCGGCAGGTCGCGGCCGATCCACGCGGCGCCTGCCGCTGCGGCGATCGCAGCGGCGGCGCCGGCCCATGTTAAGGGGCCGATTGCTCGGCGGCTCATTGCTCGGCCGTGACGACGAGCTTGTTCTCGACCGCGCCGGTCTCGCCCTGCACCTTGGCGCCGAGCGACAATTGCCAGCGGCCGGCCATGCCGAAGGTCGCCTTGAACCGGTAGGTGCCGGGCTCGGTGCCCGGCATCGGCGTCACCTTGGTGGCCATCTCCTGCATGCCGTCGGGCGCCATGTCGAGCCGGGTCGAGAAGATGACCGCGTCGGGCACGGCTTTCCCGCTCGCCTTGTCGACCAGCCGCACCGTGACGATGCGATCGGCACCCGCCTTGACCGTCGGCTGCACGAGCTGGAATTCGTAGTTCTTGATCTCGGCGTGGGCAGCCATGCCCGTCACGGCAACGCCGATCAGCGCGACGGCAGCGGCCCGCGCCAGGTGGAAAGACTTCATGGTGATGATCCTCGATACGTCTGATGAGCCGCGTGAGCGGCATGCAAAGGCACGCGCGCCATTTGCGCACGCGTCAGCGATCAGGCGCTTGCGCGCCCGTCAGACGTGGGTTCGAGGCGGATGGTCGGGAGGTTTGGCGCCGAGGCCGTCAAGCAGACGATCGTCATGGGCGGCGATCCGGCTCCGCAGCGGCTCGCGCTCGACCAGCGACGCTGTGCCGGCGGGCACCGGCAGCGAAACGCTCAGCATGCAGAGCGCGAGGAACGGGCAGTCGTCGCAACCCTTGCTTTTGCTCTGGTCCGGACAGCACGGCATGTCGTCGGCCATGGCCTGATCAGACATGGCTTGATCAGACATGGCTTGGTCGGACATCGCTTCGCCGGACATCGCTTGATCGGACCTGCCTTGATCCGACGACATGACGTGGTCCGACATGGCCGCGTGACCGGGCATCGCCTGCATCGCAGCGGCCGAGGCATCCGGCATCATCCGGGCAAATGCCGGCGCCACGGGCGCGAGCAACAGCCCGGCCGCGACCAGCAGCAGAATCCAGAGATTGGCGAGCCGCCTCAGATGCATGCCCGCTTCTCGCACGGATCTGTGCACGGCGCAAATCCGTCCGGCTTCACGATCGCGCCAGCACCCCGGCTGACATTTCCACCCGTGGCTTACGTCTGCTTCAACACCGCCGGATCGACCGGCATCTTGCGCAGCCGCTTGCCGGTCGCCGCGAAGATCGCGTTGCTGATCGCCGGCACGATGCCCGAGGTTCCGGTCTCGCCCATGCCGCCGGGCGGCTCGGTGCTCGGGACGATGTAGACCTCGATCGCCGGGGCCTGATCGATGCGCAGCATCTGGTAGCTGTCGAAATTGCTCTGCTCGACGCGGCCGTCCTTGAGCGTGATCTCGCCGTAGAGCGCCGCCGTGACGCCGAAATTGATGCCGCTCTGCAGTTGCGCCTGCACCGTGTCGGGATTGACCACGGTGCCGCAATCCATCGCGCAGACGACGCGGTGGACGCGGACCGAACCGTCCTTGGCCACCTCGACCTCGGCAACCTGCGCGAGGTAGCTGCCGAACACGAATTGCAGCGACACGCCGCGGCCGCGCCCGGCCGGCAGCTTCCCGCCCCAGCCGGCCTTGGCCGCCGCGAGCTCGAGCGCCGCCTTGGCGCGCGGCGACTTGGCGAGCAGCGCGCGGCGATAATCGACCGGATCCTGCTTCGCCGCCGCCGCCAGCTCGTCGATCACGCTTTCGGTGACGAACACGTTGTGGGAGGGCCCGACGCTGCGCCAGAACGCGGTCGGAATGCCCGGCGGTTCGACCCGGACATATTCGACGTGGAAGTTGGGAATGTCGTAGACGAGATCGATCGCGCCTTCCGTTGTGTCGGGATCGAGCCCGTTGCGGAACGCCGGCGGCGCCCATCGCGCCAGCACCGACGGGCCGGCAAAGCGGTTGTTCCAGGCGACCGGCTTGCCGGATGCATCGAGGCCGACCGAAATCCGGTCGCACCAGTAGGGCCGGTACATGTCGTGCTGGATGTCCTCCTCGCGGGTCCACACCAGCTTGACCGGCGCATCGACCTGCTTGGCGATCTGCACCGCGCGAATGACGCCATCGACCTCGAGCCTGCGGCCGAAGCCGCCGCCGAGCAGATGATTGTGCACCACCACCTTCTCGGGCGGCATGTTCAGCACCTTCGCGGCCACCGCCTGCGCGCGCGAGAGCGCCTGGCTGCCGACCCAGATCTCGCAGCCATCAGGGCGCACATGCACGGTGCAGTTCATCGGCTCCATCGTCGCATGGGCGAGGAACGGCAGCTGATAGGTCGCCTCGACTTTCGTCGCTGCGCCCGCCATGGCCTTGTCGGCGTCGCCGATATTTTGCGCGACCGTGCCCGGCTTGGTGGTGGCAGCTTCGAGCTCGCGTGCGATATCTGACGTGGCGAGCTTGGCGTGAGCCCCCTCGTCCCACTCGATCGTGAGCGCCGCCAGACCCTTCTTCGCCGCCCCCATGTGGTCGGCCACCACCGCGACGGCGTCGTCGAGCGTCACGATCTGTCGCACGCCCTTGACGGCTTTTGCAGCCGCATCATCGACGCGCTTCACCCGCCCGCCGAACACCGGCGACTGCGCCAGGGTCGCGACCTTCACCTCGGGCGGCCGTGCGTCGATGCCGTAGACCGCCGTGCCGTTGATCTTGGAGGGCGTATCGAGCCGCTTGGCCGGCGTGCCGATCAACTTGAACTCGGACGGCCTCTTCAGCGTGACATTCTCCGGCACCGGCATCTGCGCCGCGTCAGTCGCCAGTTCGCCGTAGCCCAGCTTGCGCCCGGAGGCCGCGTGATGCACCTCGCCGTTCTCGGCGCGGCATGTCCCCGGCTCGACGTTCCAGCGCTTCGCCGCGGCTGCGACCAGCATCGCTTTCGCGGTGGCGCCGGCTTTCCGCATCGGCTGCCAGGCGCCGCGCATCGCGTTCGAATTGCCGGTGGCCTGCACGCCGAGCAGCGAGTTGGCGTAGAGCTTGTCGCTCGGCGGCGCGTGCTCGAGCCGGACCTGCGTCAGGCCGATCTCGAGCTCCTCGGCGATCAGCATCGGGATCGAGGTATAGGTGCCCTGCCCCATCTCGACATAGGGCATGGTCAGCACGACCTTGCCGTCGCTACCAATCCGGACGAAGGCATTCGGCGCGAAGCCATCGGAGGCGGCCGCCTCGCTCTCGCGGCTCGCGAACGGCAGGCTCACGCTGAGCAGCAGACCGCCGCCCGCGATCGCGCCGGCGCGGAGGAAGTTGCGCCGCGACAGATCGGCGGCGCGCTCGGACAAATTGTCGATCAGCGTCATGGCTCAACCTCCCGACTGTGCGGCTTGCTTGATCGCTTCGCGAATGCGGACATAGGTGCCGCAGCGGCAGATGTTGCCCGACATCGCGTCGTCGATATCGGCATCCGTCGGCTTCGGCTTGCCCGCGAGCAGCGCGGAAGCCGACATGATCTGCCCGGACTGGCAGTAGCCGCATTGCGGCACCTCGTGCGCGAGCCAGGCGTCCTGGATCTTCTTGCCCGCCGGCGTTTTGCCGACCGCCTCGATGGTCGTGATCTTGGAGTCGCCGATGCTGTCGATCGTCGTGATGCAGGAGCGCACCGCGCTGTCATCGAGATGCACCGTGCAGGCGCCGCACAGCGCCATGCCGCAGCCGAACTTGGTGCCAGTCATGCCGAGCACGTCGCGCAGCACCCAGAGCAGCGGCGTGTCGCCATCGGCATCGACCTGATGACTGGTCCCATTGATCGTGATCTGGAAAGGCATCCTGACACTCCTGTCCTGGTTCGAGGCCCCGCGCGGTCCGCGCCCCTCCGGGCGCGACCGGCCACATTCCAAAGCAATCGCACGCATCATCGCGCCGATTGCTCACTTATGGTAATAAATACAATTCCAGCGCGCTATAAGCGGCGCTTTGATCTGCAGTGAAATAACTATTGGTTTATAATCATGGATCGACTGACCAGCATGTCCGTGTTCGCCCGCGTCGCCGATCTCGGCTCCTTCACCGCGGCGGCCAAGGAGCTGCGGATGTCGCCGACCATGATCGGCAAGCATATCCGTTTTCTCGAGGACCGGCTCGGCTCGCAATTGATCAACCGGTCGACCCGGCGGCAGGGCCTCACCGAGCTCGGCCGCAGCTATCTCGATCACTGCAGGCAGTTGCTGGAACAGGCCGAGGCCGGCGATGCGCTGGTCGAGGAGGCCCTGAGCGCACCGCGCGGCAAGCTGCGCGTGGCGACCTCGGTCGCCTTCGGGTCGTACAGCCTGGCGCCCGCGCTGGTCCGCTTCATGAAGAGATATCCGGACGTCTCGGTCGACCTCATCCTCAGCGACAGGATGGTCGACCTGCTCGAGGAAGGGCTGGACGCGGCGATCCGGGTCGGCACGCTGACCGACTCCACCATGATGTCGCGCTCGCTGTCGCCCTATACCGGCGTGGTTTGCGCCGCGCCGAGCTATCTCGCCGAACGCGGCACGCCGACCCATCCGGCGGATCTCGCCCGCCATGAATGCCTGCGCTACCCCGGCTGGTCGGACGGGCAGCGATGGACCTTCTCCGGGCCTGAGGGCGAAGTACATGTCGATGTCGCGAGCCGCCTCTTCATCAACAGCGCGTTCGGCATCCGCTATGCGGCGCTTGCCGGCGCCGGCATCGTGCTGATGCGCGACGAACTGCTTGCCGACGATATCGCCGCGGGACGGCTGCAGGTCCTGCTGCCGAACTACACGACGCGGGCCCGCGCGCGCCAGATCCTGTGGCCGAAGCACCGCAAGATGACGCCGAAGCTCCGCGCGCTGATCGACTTCATCGTGGAGACGTATGGGTGAGACAGATCGATCCTTCGGTTCACGTTCGAAACGTGAATCGAGGTTAGTTCGTGCCTGCTATGATGAGAAGATTATTGAGTACGGGCGTGGAGCAAAACGCCACCACTATCGCGATATTGTAAGGGTTGTTGCTGCGCCACAGCAGCCACATCATGAAATAGGTCAAACCGAGCTTCGGGATAAGCCACCAGGGGCCGAGCCATGTCTGAGCGACATGCATGAACGGGTTCAACTCGCCGAGGCCGAGATTCAGGATCGTGTTGGTGGTGTAGAGATCGGCGATGCCAAGAAGCAGGACGGACAGCACGAGGAGCGTCTTGGCCAGGTAACGCGGCCCCAGAATGATCTCGTAGGCAAATGCGACGCCCTGCGGGACGTTCCGCTTGAACCACGACTGCGCGGCGTCATTGGTCGCGAAAACCTTCAGATGCTCCGGCTCGCCAACGGGCTTGCTTGTGTCGGTATAGACCCAGACTTTCATTCGATTGCTCAAATAGCTCTTTTCAAATCATAAAAAGTATCATCTGCCGAGATGGTCATCTCGGGAGACCAAGGTAGCTCTGCCGTCGCCGTAAGGATGATTCCGGAGAGTGGCGTTGCGTTGGCCTCGAGGTGCCGCTTCAGGGCGGTTCAATCGTTGCGGCGCTTCAGGTCCAAGCGTCCGATGCGTTCATCAATCCGTCGATTTAGTTTCTCGTCCCGCAATGAATTCTTCCTAAACAGCCCGCCATGCAGCCGATAGGCAAGAAGGAGCAGGACAATAGCAGTGCCCCCGAGATAGTAGGACCAGTCCATTCTTGAACCGCGCCTGGTTGCTGCAATGGGCGAAGCTTAGGGCGAGCTTGTCCTACTTGTCCAACGCTATCCTGTGCGCCGCATCTGTCCGTGCCCGAATGGATTGGCCTGATTTATGCTTGGAAACGGCCACATACGGAGGAAGCGCGATGAGGCGGGACCTTTTGGTGATCTACGGCGGAATGCTGGCCACTGGCGCTATCGCCTGGATCTTGTTGGGCAACCCGGCGAGCGTGCCACGTATGCACGGGCCCCAGACGATGTCTACCGATCAAGACTTGAGACTCGTCTCCCAGCGAAGTCCATATATGCGGGACGAGCGCTAGGGCCGTCCCCGGCGGGTGCCTCGCGAAATTCAATCACCGAGTTGCCCGACGAGGCAAGGCGGCCGTTGATTCGAACGCGCCCAGTCAGCGGGACTGAGCATAGGGTGCAGCATTCATCAGCAGCACCCCGAAGAGCAGGACCAGATAGAGCATCGAAAACACGAACAGGCGACGAGCGGGCCGCCTTTCCTTGTCGTGGCTCCGGCGTACCTGCCATGCGAGAAAAATCATGATCGCTCCCAGCGTCGCCGCAGCCGCGCCGTAGACGGCTCCCGCAAACCCCAGTGCACAAGGCAGCAGCGAGGTCGAAGCCAGAAGCACGCTGTAGAGAAGAATCTGGCGCTTTGTTTCGGTCCTGCCGGCCACGACCGGCAACATCGGCACGCCGGCGCGGGCATACTCTCCAGCAAGATTGAGCGACAGTGCCCAGAAGTGGGGTGGCGTCCAAAGGAAGATGATCAGAAACAGGATGAGCGGCTCGAGCCCGACATATCCTGTGACCGCAACCCAGCCGATCACCGGAGGGAGCGCTCCGGCGGCACCGCCAATGACGATATTCTGCGGGGTTCGGCGCTTAAGCCACATCGTGTAGACGACGACGTAGAAGAAGATCGTGAAGGCCAGCAGCGCAGCGGCGGCCATGTTCAGCAAGGCGCCGAGGGCGAGGACCGCGCACGAGCCGAGCATCAATCCGAAGACCAATGCTTCCGGGCGCGATACGCGACCGCTGGGAATTGGACGGATGGCGGTACGCGCCATCAGCGCATCGATGTCGGCGTCGTACCACATATTGAGCGCAGCTGCGGCGCCGGCGCCCGCAGCAATGCAAAGAAGAGCAGCGAGCCCGGTGAAGGGCTCGATGCCGCCTGGTGCGACCATGAGACCAACCAGTGCGGTAAAGACGACCAGCGACATCACGCGCGGTTTCGTCAGTGCGACGTAGTCTCCGATGTTGGCATAGCTCCGGCGACGAATTGAACGATTGATTTGCACGAGATTAATTCCTCGTCAGTTCGAAAAAGCCATCGGCTGAAGGCCCTCTTCGCAGGGTGCCGCAAGAAGCGGCGAGGCCTCCGCCTTCAGGATGCCTTGCCTCCTCCAGCATGACCCATGTGGTCATGGCCGTCGCATTTCTAGCTTGCTGGCGCGAAGAACATGACCCGAAGCAGATGCGTATAGTCGGATTCGAACACCATGATCCCTACAAAAACCAGCACCAGCACCGGCGGCAACAGGATGGCGTAGGCCAACGCCAACCGCTCCCAGGCCATGTGCATGAACACGGCGACGATCAGGCCGGCCTTCAGCACCATGAACAGCAGGATCAGCGACCACCGCAGGTGGCCATGGATGCCAAAATAGTCGACGAGATAGGAGCAGGTGCTGAGCACGAACAGCCATCCCCAGACCACCAGATAGAGCTTGATCGGGTGCTGCTGGCCCTCTGCATGCGCGGCGCCCGATGCCACCGCACCATGCACATAGGTGTGTAGCGCATGCTGTGCTGCCTGCCCTTCCACATGTACCGCTGCTTCTGTCATGCGCGACCTCACCAGAGATAAAAGAAGGCAAAGATGAACACCCAGACCAGATCGACGAAATGCCAGTACAGGCCCATGATTTCGACGATCTCGTAGTAGCCCTTGCGGCTCGTGAAAAAGCCGCGCCGCTCGACGTCGAAGTCTCCCCGCCAAACCTTTCGCGCGATGGCGATCAGGAAGATCACACCGATGGTCACGTGGGTGCCGTGGAAGCCGGTGATCATGAAGAAGGAAGCGCCAAATTGCGGTGCGCCCCACGGGTTGCCCCAGGGGCGCACGCCCTCCATGATCAGCTTGGTCCATTCGAAAGCCTGCATTCCGACGAACGTCGCGCCAAATGCCGCGGTGACCAGCATCAAGGCTGCCGTTTTGACGCGATCCCGGCGGTAACCGAAGTTGACGGCCATCGCCATCGTCCCGCTGCTGCTGATCAGGACGAAGGTCATGATCGCGATCAGGATGAGCGGGATGTGCTGGCCGCCGATGTTGAGCGCGAAGACTTCGCTGGGATTGGGCCACGGCACAGTCGTCGACATTCGCGCCGTCATGTACGACAGCAGGAAGCAGCTGAAGATGAAGGTGTCGCTCAGAAGGAAGATCCACATCATGGCCTTCCCCCAGGACACGTTCTTGAACGCGCGCTGGTCCGAGGCCCAGTCGGCGGCGATGCCGCGCAATCCGGGTATCGTCCCGGGCAGCGCCTTGGGGGTTGCGAGTGTGGTTTCTGTCATCGCTTCCTGCCCTCGCTAGGTGAGCAACTGGCGACAGATGTCGACGAAATTGTCGGTCCAGCCCGTCAGCAGACCGAGCAGCACCAGCCAGACCAGCAACAGGAAATGCCAGTAGATGGTACAAAGCTCGACGCTCAGGCGCATCTGCGTCATCGGCGCGCCGCGCCACAGTTTTACGGTCGCCCTGCCGAGCGCCACCAGGCCGCCGGTCACGTGCAGCCCGTGGAGCGCGGTGATCAGATAGAAGAAGGAATTGGCCGGATTCGACGCCATGACATAGCCGGCGATGCTGAGCTGCCGCCACACCACGAGCTGCCCGATCAGGAACATCACGGCCGATGCAGCGCCGACCAACAGGCCCGCGATCAAGCCTTCATGGTCGTCGTGGCGCGCGGCCATCAGCGCCCATTGCAGCGCCACGCTGCTGATGACGAGGACGCCGGTGTTGAACCACACCAGCCTCGGCAGCGGCAGCTCGCGCCAGTCCACCATGGTGGTGCGCATCGAGTAGGCGCTGATCAGGAGCGCGAACAGCGAGCCGACCACCGCGAGAAAAACACCGAGGCCGATTTTCGCCGCCGGCACCGAAGAGCCGCGATCGCCGCGAAGATCGACGGCAATGCCCTGCTCCAGCCACGGCTTGGCGGCCAGCCGTTGCTGCGAGAGCCACCATCCCGCGATCGCTGCAATCGTAGCAATGAACAGGACGATGGCACTCACGGATGGGCCCCCTGGGCCAGCACCTTGGCCGGCGGTTCATTCTGCGGGATGAAGTCCCTGGCGGCACCGGGCACGCTGTAATCATAGGCCCAGCGATACACGACGGGGAGCTCCTTGCCCCAGTTGCCGTGCCCCGGCGGGGTCTCCGGCGTCTGCCATTCCAGCGAGGTGGCACCCCAGGGATTGCCGCCCGCCTCTTTTCCCTTGAACAGGCTCCAGACCAGATTGAACAGGAAGACGAGCTGGGCGAAGCCGACAATCAGCGCCGCCACGCTCATGAACGCGTTGAGGTCATGGGCGGAGGCCGGGACGAAGGACGTGTCGCCGATGTCGTGATAGCGGCGCGGCATCCCGAGCAGGCCGAGATAGTGCATCGGGAAGAACACCGCATAGGCCCCGACGAACGTCACCCAGAAGTGGAAGCGTCCGAGCGCATCATTGAGCATCCGCCCGGTGACCTTCGGATACCAGTGATAGATCCCGCCGAACACGGCCATGATCGGCGCAATCCCCATCACCATGTGGAAGTGCGCGACGACGAACATCGTATCGGACAGCGGAACGTCGACGACAACGTTGCCGAGGAACAGCCCTGTCAAGCCGCCATTGACGAAGGTGACGATGAAGCCGAGCGCAAACAGCATCGGCACCGTGAGATGGATGTCGCCGCGCCAAAGGGTCAGCACCCAGTTGTAGACCTTGATCGCGGTCGGGACCGCGATGATGAGCGTCGTGGTGGCGAAGAAGAACCCGAAATACGGGTGCATGCCGCTGACATACATGTGGTGCGCCCACACGACGAAGCTCAGCGCCCCGATCGCCACGATCGCCCAGACCATCATGCGATAGCCGAAGATGTTCTTGCGCGCGTGCGTACTGATCAGATCCGAGATGATGCCGAACGCCGGCAGCGCGACGATGTAGACTTCGGGGTGGCCGAAGAACCAGAACAAATGCTGGAACAGGATCGGGCTGCCGCCGCCATACTTGGTCAACTGGCCCATCTCGACCAGTGTCGGCATGAAGAAGCTGGTTCCAAGGAGGCGGTCCAGCAGCAGCATCACCGAGGCCACGAACAGCGCCGGGAACGCCAGCAGCGCCATCACGGTGGCGGTGAAGATCCCCCACACCGTCAGGGGCATGCGCATCAAGGTCATGCCGCGTGTGCGGGCCTGCAACACCGTGACCACGTAATTGAGCCCGCCCATCGTGAAGCCGATGATGAACAGGATCAGCGAGGCCAGCATGAGAACGATGCCCCAGTCCTGCCCGGGGGTACCGGAGAGAATCGCCTGGGGCGGATAAAGCGTCCAGCCGGCGCCGGTCGGTCCGCCCGGCACGAAGAACGTCGCGGCCAGCACCAGCACCGCGAGCAGGTAGACCCAATAGCTCAGCATGTTCACGTAGGGGAAGACCATGTCCCGCGCGCCGACCATCAGCGGGATGAGGTAGTTGCCGAAGCCGCCGAGGAACAACGCCGTGAGCAGGTAGATCACCATGATCATGCCGTGCATGGTGATGAACTGAAGGTACTGATTGGCATCGATAAAGGAGAATGTGCCGGGAAATCCCAGTTGCAGCCGCATCATCCACGACAGCACCAGCGCAACCATTCCGATCGACATCGCCGTGATCGAGTACTGGACAGCGATCACCTTGGCGTCTTGCGAAAAGACGTACCTCGTCCACCAGCTGTGCGGATGATAGAGCTCGACCTCAGCGACTTCGGCGGGCGGGATGCCTGCGACCTGATCAAACGGGATATCGACCATCGGAATACCCTCCTTGGTCTTCCGCTCAGCGACGAGTTCACTTCATATCCGGCCGAACATCCGGCGGATCCTCGTCGGCATGTTCATTCGCTGCCAGTCTTGTACGCGGCCTTCGCGACGTTGCGCTGGCCGGACAAGGCGGCGAACGTGTGCTGCTTGTCCAGCCACGCGTGATATTCCTTCTCTTCTTCCACGACGACCTTGCTGCGCATCTGTGCGTGCGCGGCACCGCAAAGCTCCGCGCAGAGGACGTCGAAGGTTCCGGTCCGGGTCGGCGTGAGCCAGTAGTAGGTCACCGAGCCAGGGATCATATCCATCTTCGCCCGGAACTCGGGCACGTAGAAATC
>NZ_JAQOSR010000225.1:0-11403 GCF_046718885.1 Bradyrhizobium sp. UFLA01-814
CCATGGTCGTCGGCAGCGTCAGATGTGTATAAGAGACAGCCCTACCACCGCCCGTGTGTCGGTTGGCACAACGGCATGTGCATCAGCTTGCGAGGCGATGTCCTGCGCGAGCTTGCGCTTGATGCGGTCGATGGGCAGGCGTGGCAGCCACAGGCTGAGAATACGCCGACGGTTCACTGAATTGGCACTCATCACATTTCCATTCCATGATCCATCGCCCGACCGGGCCATGACGATTGCGCACGAGTTCGGCCTCGAAGCGCGGCGTGCCCCACACGCTCGCGGCATTGCCCGGCGGCGAATGCGCCGCGCGCACGATCCAGCGCGTCTCCGCGGTCGAGGGGATCGGAGTTGCCGCGATCCGCAGCACCAGCGCGGTGACGCCGGAGGCTTGCGCGGCCAGGGTCAATTTGCGGCTGGCGACGAGATCGAACTGGCGCGCCTGGCCCCACACCTCGAGCACGACCGCACCGAGCGCATCGCAGGCGAGCGCGTCGGCCGCGGTGCGCAGGCCGCTGTCGACATCGGCGGCACGCACCGTGACCAAGAGGCGCGGATCGAGGCCGAGTTCGGCAAGCCCGCGCATCGACAGCGCGCCGTTTTCGCGATCGGAAAAATCCTGCCGCACCCAGACCAGCGGCTTGCGTGCCGACAGCCGTCCGGCGAGCCCCGCGATGAAGCCGGTCGCCGCGCCGCCCTGATGGCCGGCCGCGAACACCTCGTGCAATGCTGCCGCCGCAAGCCCGCCGCGCAGCATCGCATCGGCGCCGGCATGGCCGAGCGCGATGCGGTTCGGCATCGCCGCATCCGATGGCGCCTCGATGCGCGCGATGCTGCCGCGCAGAGACGCAAGCGTACCCATGCGTGCGCCATTCATTGCGCCGCTCCTTCAACTTGAAAATTTGAGGTCGTCACTGCCTGAACAGAGAACCAGGGACTGGCTCAATTGTTCATGGTATGTTCTAATATAAAGCTAACAGGGCCCGCAGAGTCAATCGGATTGGTGAGCTCATCGATTCATGAGTGGAATCAATGGGATTCAGCAGCCGCCGAACCGCACGGGCCCTGCTCTTCCGCAAGTCAGGCACGCAGGCCCCGAAAATGGCGGCGTGACGGAAACGGAGCAACCGCATGCGCATCATCGTGCTCGACAACGACACCGATTTCGAGGGCTGGCGCAAGGCCGCGCGGCGATTGGCGCTGAACGATGTGAAGCCTGCAGAGGTCACGTGGACCGTACGCCGCAACGACGAATTGTCGTCACCATCCTGCGTGAATGAATTGCCGGATACGCCGCAGGCGCGGTTCAACGTGTCGGCCAAATTCGTCGAGCTCGCAAAGGCCGCGATCCTGCATCGCAGTGACGAACGCTTTGCCCTGCTCTATCGCCTGCTGTGGCGGCTGCGCAGCCGTCACGATCTGCTCGGCGCGACCGATGATCCCGATGTCGCCGAGGTTCACGCGATGGCGCGCGCGGTCTATGTCGATATCGACAGGATGCATGCGCATCTGCGCTTCCGCGAGATCGGCCGCGAGCGGACGGCGCATTACGTCGCCTGGTTCGAGCCGGAGCATCGCATCGTCGAGCTTGCCGCGCCGTTCTTCGCCGGCCGCTTCGCCGACATGCCGTGGTCGATCCTGACCCCCGACGTCTGCGCACATTGGGACGGGCACGCGATCTCGATCACGCCGGGCGTCGCCAAATCCGAAGTGCCGACCGAGGACCGGCTTGAGGAGGCCTGGCGGCGTCACGACAACGGCCGCTTCAATCCCGCACGGCTGAAAGTGATGGAGATGCCGCAAGCCTATTGGAGGAACCTGCCCGAGGACTCGATCATTAAGCCTCTGATCGAAGACGCAATGCGCATGACCAGCGGCCCCTTCATCGCACGCAAGGCGGCCGAGCCGCAGAAGCGGCAGGATACGCCGATGCCCCGCAAGCAAGCTCAAGGCAAGCAAGTTCAAGGCAAGCAAGTTCAAGACAGGCAAGCTCACGACACAATCGCGGCCTTGCGCGAGGAGGCCGCCGATTGCCGCGCCTGCCCGCTGTGGAAAGATGCAACGCAGACCGTGTTCGGCGAGGGACCGCAGAGCGCAACGCTGATGCTGGTCGGCGAGCAGCCCGGCGACAAGGAAGATCTCGCAGGCCACCCCTTCGTCGGACCGGCCGGCCAGATGCTCGATCGCGCGCTGCAGGAAGCGGGCATCGATCGTCGCAAGGTCTATGTCACCAACGCAGTGAAGCACTTCAAATTCGTGCCGCGCGGGAAGATCCGGCTGCACCAGAAGCCGAGCACACCGGAGATCCGCGCCTGCCGCCAGTGGTATGAGCGCGAGCTCGCCACCATCAAGCCGGACCTCGTGATGGCGCTCGGCGCCACCGCCGCGCAGAGTGTGCTCGGCAAGATCACGCCGATCAACAAGAACCGCGGCCATCTGATCGATCACGACGGAACCAAGGTGCTCGTCACCGTGCACCCATCCTATCTGTTGCGGCTGCCGGATGAAAAAGCCAAGGCGCTGGAATATCAGCGCTTTATCGACGACCTGAAAATCGCCGCACATCAGTTGCGCAGATCAGCCGATGCAGCTTGAGTTCCGTAAAACCAGCGGAACCGGAGGAACCACATCGCAACGAGAAATTGTTCTAAACGCAGACAAATACCTACAACCTTTAATTGATCCGTGGTAGGGTAGCATGTTCCGCAGGTATCGGGCGTCATGTTCACGCCATGACGTACCCTGAGGCGGGCGCGCTGCACGGTTTGCTAGCCCCGATCGTGCGGCGCGCCACCTCATCTCGCAATCCACCTCCCTCATTCGCGATCCTCCCACTCGCAGGCGCCCGCCGAATTCTCCGGCCGCAAGGCCTGCCGGCCCCGCCGGATGCCGGTGTGATGTCATCCGCACATTGTCTCGTCCTGCGAAACGCAGGCCGCAGCTTTCTGTCACGATCGGCGCCCCCTTGTTGCTGGAGTTTGCCACGAGGCCGCGAAGCCACGTGCGCGCTCAATGCGTTGCACAAAAATTCGGCTCGGTGTCCACCGTCACCGTAAACCGGCTCATCTCGCGGGGCCGGATTTCAATTGCTTGTCATATGCATCGATCAAAATCGGGAGCATTGGGACAGGAGTTTACCATGAGCGATATGGCGTTACCCGGCTCGATCGAGCCCGCCCTAAAGAGGGGTCCGGACCTCGACAAGGGCTTTCATCCTCTCACCGGGGTTATCTATTTGGGCGTGGTCGCGGCCGCGCTGCTGTTCGTTGCCTACAGCATCTATGCCGATGTCGACGCCACCGGCACGCGCATCACTTCGTTCCTGCCGTATATCCTGCTGTTCGTCGCGCTGCTGATCGCGCTCGGCTTCGAATTCGTCAACGGCTTCCATGACACCGCGAACGCGGTCGCCACCGTGATCTACACCCGCTCGCTGCCGGCGCATGTCGCCGTGGTGTGGTCGGGCATGTTCAACCTGATCGGCGTGCTGCTCTCCAGCGGCGCCGTCGCGTTCGGCATCGTCTCGCTGCTTCCGGTCGAGCTGATCCTGCAGGTCGGCAGCAGTGCCGGCTTTGCCATGGTGTTCGCGCTCTTGATCGCCGCCATCATCTGGAATCTCGGCACCTGGTGGCTCGGCCTGCCAGCCTCGAGCTCGCACACCCTGATCGGTTCGATCATGGGCGTCGGCATCACCAACGCACTGCTGCGCGGCCGTGACGGCACCTCGGGCGTCGACTGGTCGCAGGCGACCAACATCGCGAAAGCGCTGCTGCTGTCGCCGCTGTTCGGCTTCGCGCTCGCCGCCGGCCTGCTCTACCTCCTCAAGATCGCGCTGCCGCGCGCGACGCCGGCGCTGTTCGGCGAACCGGTCGGCGACCAGCCGCCGCCGTGGTGGATCCGCGGCATCCTGATCCTGACCTGCACGCTGGTCAGCTTCTTCCACGGCTCCAACGACGGTCAGAAGGGCATGGGCCTGATCATGCTGATCCTGATCGGCACCGTGCCGACCGCCTATGCGCTGAACCGCGCAATGCCCTCGAGCCAGATCGAGCTGTTCACGGCGCACTCGACCGCGGCCAGCAAGGTCATCGAAGGCAAGGCTGCCGGTTACAACGTGATCGGCAATCCGCGCCCGGCTGTGACCAACTATGTCGCGCAGCACCAGATCAACGAAGGCACCTTTCCGTCGCTTGCGGTGCTGGTGCGCGACATCGGCCAGCAGGTTGCCCAGTATGGATCGCTCGCCAAGTTCCCGGCTGACGCGGTCGGCAACACCCGTAACGACATGTACCTGGCGTCCGAGGCGATCCGTTTCTTGATGAAGGACAAGGAAGCCGAGCTGACCGCTGCCGACATCGCCACGCTGAACGAGTACAAGGGCTCGCTCGATGCCGCGACGAAGTTCATCCCGAGCTGGGTGAAGTTCGCCGTCGCCATCGCGCTCGGCCTCGGCACCATGGTCGGCTGGAAGCGTATCGTCGTCACCGTCGGCGAGAAGATCGGCAAGACCCACCTGACCTACGCGCAGGGCGCCTGCGCCGAGATCACGGCGGCCGCGACGATCGCGGCGGCCGACGGCTACGGCCTGCCGGTCTCGACCACGCACGTGCTGTCGTCAGGCATCGCCGGCACCATGGCCGCCAACGGCTCCGGCCTGCAATGGGCCACGATCCGCAACATCGCGATGGCCTGGGTGCTGACGCTGCCGGCCGCGATGATCATCTCGGGCGTTCTCTACTACGTGTTCTACCACCTGTTCTGACGCCACACGCTTTCGGCGCAGCAACGCGCCGGACAAAAGGCCCGCACTCCGGTGCGGGCCTTTTGCTTTGGACCTGCAGCCCGACTCCTCGCTCAGGCGGCGCAGGCCTTCGCAACCTCGGCCAGCAGGCCGCGCGCCCATTTGTGCAAGCCGGATTTGGCCGTCCTGGCGCCCCAGTACATGTCGATCGAGATCGGCACGCGGAACGGCAGCGCAGCGACATGGAGGCCGCCGCGCATCGCCCGCGCCAGATGATACGGGATGGTCGCGACGAGCCTGGTGCCTGTGATGATGCGCTCCAGACTGTCGTGATTGGGAAGGCTGACCACCGCCTCGATCTCTATCTTCCTCGCCCTCAGCGCCGCGAGATAAAGCGGCTGCCACTCACCGCTGTGGGTGATGAAGACATGCTCGGCCCTGGCATAGGCCGATAGCGCGATCCGGCCGCGCGCGAGCGGATTGGCCGGATCCATCAGGCAGACATAGTGGTCGGTGAGGATATGGCGCCGAAAGAAGCTCTCGCCGACGATCCCGACCGGACCGAGCACGATGTCGCACTGGTTCTGCTTGAGATGGATGTCGCCGTGGCCCGCGGCATCGAGCAGGACGAGACGGACCCGCGGCGCGCCGGCACGCAGCCGCGTGCTGAACTGCGGGATCAGGGTCTGGCGTTCGTGATAGTTGCAGGAGATCGTCACGCTGCCCTGCGCCGTCGCCGGATCGAACTCCGCCGGTGAGGCAAGCCCGTCGATGTCGCCGATCATGTCCCGCGCCCAGGCGACCAGCGCCGCGCAACGCTCGGTCGCCGTCACGCCATTGCCGCTGCGGACGAACAGCGGGTCATGCAGCGCGCCGCGCAGCCGCTCGACCGCATAGCTGATGGTGGACTGGTTGACGTCGAGCCGCTTGGCGGCGGCGGAGAACGACTGCAGGTCATAGACCAGCACGAGGGTCCGCAGAGTCCCGATATCGATCGGATCGATCGAGGAATTGGCCGCCACGCTGCACCTCCCTGCATTGCTGGCGGCCAGCCTAGCACGATGTCATGGAATATTTCGATGAGCCAGATCGATCCCATCGAATTGAGCGATTGTGTGTCCGGCGCTAGCCTTCGGGAAAAGCGCTCCCGGGAGGACCAATGGCCAGCGGCGTACCAGTCGTCACCGACATCGCATATCAGGATCTGCTCGACGACCCCTATCCGATCTTCCGCCGCCTGCGCGAGTTGGCGCCCGCGGTCTTTGTCGCGCCTGCGAAGCTGACGCTGGTGACGCGCTTCGACGACATCACGCGGATCGAGCGCGATCCGGTGACCTACTCGGCCGACAATCCGGCCTCGCTGGTCAACAAGGTGATGGGGCCGACCTTCATGCGCAAGGACGGCGCCGAGCACGCGATCGGCCGCAGGGCGATCGAGCCCTCGTTCCGCCCGGCGACGATCAAGGAGCATTGGGCGCCGCAATCCACCGCGATCGCAGAAAAACTGATCGATGATCTGTTGGCGACCGAAGAGGCCGATCTGTTCTCTGCCCTCGCCGCGCCGATGGCCTCGCTCAGCCTGATGACGATGATCGGCTTTCGCGCGATGCCGTGGCGGACCCTCGCCGAGTGGTCGCAGGCGCTGATCGACGGCGCCGGCAATTACGCCGCCGACGCCGAGATCGAGCGTAAGGCGATGCAGGCGAGCGCCGATGTCGATGCCGCGATCGACGCGGTGGTCGACAATCACCGCCGCCAGCCCAATCCCTCGATCCTGTCCTCGATGGTTAATGCCGATCCGCCGATGCCGATCGAGGCCATCCGCGCCAACATCAAGGTGATCATCGGCGGCGGCCTGAACGAGCCGCGCGACGCGATCCTGACGCTCGTGCTCGGCCTCCTGGAAAACCCGGCGCAGAAGAACAGCGTGCTGGCAAAGCCGGAGCTGTGGCCGGCCGCGCTCGAGGAAGCGGTGCGCTGGATCTCGCCGATCGGCATGTATCCGCGCCGCGTCACCCGCGACGTCGAACTTTCCGGCATCACGCTGCCGCAAGACCTTCAGATCGGCCTCTGCGTCGGCGCCGCGAACCGCGACGGCAGCCGCTTCGCCGAGCCCGACCGCTTCGACGTGACGCGGCCCAGGCAATCGCATCTGGCATTCGGCGCCGGACCGCATTTCTGCGCCGGCACCTGGGTGTCACGGCTCACCGTCGGCAAGATCGTGGCGCCGATGCTGTTCGCGCGCTTGCGCAATCTGCGCCTCCGCGCGGAGGCGCCGCCGGTCGTGCGCGGCTGGGTGTTCCGCGGACCGGTGACGCTGCCGGTGCGATGGGACGCGTGAGCCTTAGGCCGCCAGTGCGTTCTCGACGATCTTCACGAAATACGACGTGCCGAATACGATCGCCTCGTCGTTGAAATTGTAGGCAGAGTGATGCAGGCCGGCGCTGTCGCCGTTGCCGCAGAAGATGAAGGCACCGGGCCGCGCCTCCAGCATATAGGAGAAATCCTCGGCGCCCATCAGCGGCGGCATTTCGTGCACGTTGGATGCGCCCGCGACCTCGCGCGCGATGCGGCTCGCGAATTCGGTCTGCGCCTCATGGTTGACGGTGACCGGGTAGCCGCGCTCATAGGTCAGATCGATCTTGGCGCCGGTCATCTTCGCAACGCCGTCGACCACCTCGCGCACGCGCTTCTCGATGAGATCGCGCACCTCGCGGGTCAGCGTGCGCACGGTGCCGCGCAGCTCCGCGGTCTGCGGGATCACGTTGCGGGCGTTGCCGGCGTGGAATTCGCACATCGAGATCACGGCGGAGTCGAGCGGATCGACGGTGCGCGCGACGATCTGCTGCAAGGCGGTGACGAGCTGTGCGCCGACCAGCACGGAATCGATGCATTTATGCGGCCGCGCGGCATGGCCGCCGAGCCCTTCGATCTTGATGTCGATCGCATCGGTCGCGGCCATGATCGGGCCGGTGCGGATCGCGAATGAGCCGATCGGAATTCCCGGACCGTTGTGCATGCCGTAGACCTGCTCGATGCCGAAGCGGTCCATCAGGCCGTCCTTGATCATCGCGGCGGCGCCCGCGCCGCCCTCCTCGGCCGGCTGGAAGATCACGACCGCGTCGCCGGCGAAATTGCGCGTCTCGGCGAGATAGCGCGCCGCCCCCAACAGCATCGCGGTGTGGCCGTCATGGCCGCAGGCGTGCATCTTGCCCGGCGTCTTCGAGGCGTAAGGCAAATTGGTCTGCTCGTGAATCGGCAGCGCATCCATGTCGGCGCGCAGGCCGATCACCTTGACGTCGCCCTTGGCCGGCCCCTTCTTGCCCTTGATGACCCCGACCACGCCGGTCTTGCCGAGCCCGGTCGCGACCTCGTCGCAGCCGAACTCGCGCAACCGGTCGGCGACGAATGATGCAGTGCGGTGCACATCGTAGAGCAGCTCGGGGTTTTCATGGATGTCGCGGCGCCAGGCCTGGATATCGGGTTGCAGATCGGCGACGCGGTTCACGATGGGCATGAGAGTTCTGGCCTCAGAGGTTGGACGTAAGTCATCTTTAGCACGCAAGAGCCGGTCCACCCAAACAGATGTGGCATGCTCCAGATTGGGTCCGGCAGCGCAGCAAATGCAGAGCCGGCCGACCGAAAGCCGTCGAAGGCACCGGGCCGTGCGCTTGGACATTGCCCGCATGAAAGCTTCCGGCTTGCCGCAGCGCGACCAGGCATTCATGATCTTGCGATGGAACAGGACCGCACAGACTTCCTTCCGGTTGAAGTAACGCTCGCCCAACTCGCCGCCTGGTCGGACATCCTGCCTGCCGGGAGCCGAGTCCTGGGAGCCAACTTGTTCCTGGACGTATTTTTGGCGGATGCGGGGGAGCCGTTTACATGCTGGAAGTATCGGCCGGCTCGATTAATAAGATCGCCGACTCGGAGGAAGCGTTTCCACCGACATTGCGTCGATGATGCAGATGGCTGGCTGTTGCGCGCGTTGGTCGATCGGTGCGGCTCGGCGGGACTGATTCTTGACCTTCCCGGTGCTACGCCTTCACGACAGTCTCTCTGTTCGGCGGCGAATACACGGTCGACAATGTATTGATGTGCTCCTGTCGAGACTGGCTCGCCTTTACAGCAAAGATCTACTCAGAGACCAAAGACTTGCCGGACGGGTCGACCGTCAGAATTGTTGTCGCTGACTGACCCGATGCAAACGAACGCATCCGACCAAAGCCTAATAGTGCGAGACATATCCCGCGCGGATACTACCCCAGGTTTTCCACACCGAAATCCTCTCGCCTTCCAACAGGGAGCGGCTGCATGACGCCGGATCAGGCGGTGTTGTTTTCCACCATCATCCTGCTGGTGCCGATGGGATATTTCCTGCTGGCGGCGCCGGCGTTCCTGCTTGTGAAACTCGACGTCCCCCCCGTCACCCGCCTGCTGCGCGGCATGTTCAATGCCTACTTCCTCGTGCTCACTGTCTCGGGCGTGATCGGGACACTCGCCTTTGCCACGGCCGGCCGGTTCGCCGTTGCGCTCGGCATCGCCTTGATCGCGGGGTTCGCCGTGCTGGCGCGGCAATGGTTTCTGCGGCGGCTCGATGCCGAGGCGGACGCGAGAGACGCCGGCGATCCCACCGCCGTGCGGCGGCTGCGCCAGCTGCATTGGGGCGGCATGCTGTGCAACGCGGTGCAGGTGTTCGTTCTGGTCGGCAGCATTCCCTACATGGCACCGCTGCCCTGAACGCAGTTTGCTAGCTCGTCCGGATGCGGTTCCCGGCCGCCCGCTATGCGTCACGTTTCCGATGCGGATCGTATTTCGAAAGAACGTCCCTGAGGTAATCCCGGCTTTTCCATTCCGGAGCGGGCGGCTCATACCCGGGCCGAGGCACGTACAGATTCGCCGGCACATCCGCTGAGGCGCCCATCAGGTCCGGAACGTAGCGCGGGCAATTTGGAAAGATCTCGCATTTGACGCGCACGACGACCTTCGCGCCATGATGCAAGGCAAGCACTTCGGCGCTGTCGTGGATCGTCGCTTTGCCCCGGATGCGCGTGCGAAACGTCTTGCCGTCGAGCCGTACGAACAGCAGCCCGACGTTCGGGTTGCGGTGAATGTTGCCGAGCGTGCGGTACATGTTGTTGCCGTCGTACTCAGGGAATTCAAGCGTATCGGGCCCGGTGATCTTCACGAAGCCGGGATCGCCGGAACGCATCGAGCAATCGACGTTGTCCTGATAGCTGGTCGCGATGAAAAAGAATCGCGTCTCCTCGATGAGCTTGCGGTCCTGTTCCCAGAACTCGAAGTGGAGGCGATGCTTCTCGAGGCCGTCGGCGACACGACGACCATCGAAGCGGTCCTGCAACTCACGCATTCCGTCGTGGTAGAAAGGGGCGCGGACTGGGTCGGCCACAGGAATCCTCCAGCAAGCTGAGCAATCGATCTGCACGTTGACGTGGCCGGGATTCTCCTTGGCAGTTCACCCGGCCCGCAAAGCGAAAGACTATTCATTCGGCATGGGCGTGGAAAGCCACCCAGGTCCGAAGCGGGTGAAAAGGCGTCGATAACGGCCGTTCCCTACCCCGAGGTGAGCATCTGGCTGCGGATCTCCTGCGCGGTGCGGCGCAGCGGCAGCAGGAATTTCTTGCGCGCGCCGGCTTCGCTCACCGTCCCCGAGATCGTGTTGACGCTGAGCGCGGCGACCACCGCGCCCGCGGGATCGCGCAACGGCACCGCGATGCCGCAGATCGCCGGATCGAGCTCGCCATCGACCCAGGCATAGCCGTCGCTCTCGACCCGCGCGAGCAACTCGCCAAGACGCTCCGGATCGGTGACCGTGCGCGGCGTGACCTGCTTGAAGCCCCCGGTCGCGAGATAAGCCTCACGTGTGCCAGGCGGCAGCGCCGCGAGCATGACGCGGCCGAGCGAAACCAGATGCGCGGGCAGCCGGCTGCCGACGCCGAGATTGGCCGAGAGGATCCGCCGCGCCGGCAGCCTTAGCGCATAGACGATCTCGTCCTCGTCGAGCACCGCCATCGCGCAGGACTCGCCGATCTCGTTGCGCAGATTTTCCAGCGCGCGCTGCGCATGCCCCCAGTATGGCAGCGCGTTGAGATAGGACAGGCCGAGCCCGAGCGCGCGCGGCCGCAGGCTGAAATAGCGTCCATCGGAGGCGCAATATTTCAGCGCCACCAGGGTCGCGAGGATACGCCGCGCGGTGGCGCGGTTGAGGCCCGCAGTGTCGGCGGCCTCCGCCAGCGTGTGCCGCCCCGGCGGCTTGCCGAGTGCTTCGATGATCGAGAAGCCGCGCGCAATCGCGCGCACGAAGCCGTCACTCTCTTTGCTCATGGCGGGCGCCTGGCGGGTTCCGTGATCGCGCCCACGACATCGCAGCCCGCATGGCTGCCTGCACATGACGCGGCTCTGTGCGCTTGTCAGGGGCTCCCGACCGCGCTAGCGTGAATTCATACAGCGAATGAATTGTTCGTCTGGCGAACTCAATAGCAGGAGGATGCACGATGGCGCAAGCAGAAAGTTCTGCGGCCACCCCGTTCGAAACCGATTTCTGGAAAGACGCGAAGCTGCGCAAGGTGTGGGACGACATCGTCCCCGGCGAGCCGCGCAAGACGCCGCCCTACAAGCTCACCCAGGAAGCGATCGCGCTG
>NZ_JAQOSR010000226.1:0-11371 GCF_046718885.1 Bradyrhizobium sp. UFLA01-814
TACAACCGAACCCGCCTCAAATGCCTCGGCTACAAGACGCCAATCCAGGCCCTTGCCAATCAAACGGGACCAAACACGAAAGCAGGGACCCATAACCACCGGCTTCAATTGTGTAGAGAAGGTATCAACCGCGACCGCCTCAAATCGAATGGCCGCGGCGTATGGGTCCCTGCGTTCGCAGGGACGACACTGGTTGTGTGTTAAGCGCTCCGCTGCTTCTCATACGCCTTGAGGTGCGTGTAGGCCGTGCGCAGCTTCGGCACCGGGATCTTGGCGGCGTCGGCGCGTACGATCAGGTCGCCGATCACGTGATCGGCCTCGACCGGCAGCCCCGCCTTGATGTCGCGGAACATCGATGCGGTCATCGGCGAGCCCTCGGTGGTCAGGAGCCCGCGGGTGCGCTGGAAGAATGGGCCGCCCGGGGCATGGCCGGCGTCGGCGGCGATCGCGCTGCATTCGTCGAGGATGCCGAGCAGGAAATCCTTGCCGCCGGGCGCGGCCAGGATGTTGCCGACCGAGGTCCGCATCAGGCTGGTGGAGGCGGCGAGCGACGCCAGGAATACCCATTTCTCCCACATGTCCTGCATCACATGCTCGCTGGCGTTGGCGCCGTTGATCGCGGAGGAGAAGGTTTCGGCGATCGCGCGCACCCGGTCCGACAGGCCGCCGGCGCGCTCGCCGAAGCCGAGCGACTGCATCGGCTGCAGCTGCACCACCTCGCGCTTCTCGTTCAACGTCGCCGCGATCGCGCACAGACCGCCGAGCACATGCCGAGCGCCGAACGTCTTGTCGAGCGCATCGAGATGCAGCATGCCGTTGAGCAGCGGGATGATCGCGGTCTTGTCGCCGACGGCGGGCGCAAAGGACTTGATCGCATCCTCGAGATCGAACGCCTTGCAGCTCAACAGCACGACGTCGAACTTGTCCGACAGCCTGTCGGCCTGCACGGTCGGCGGGTTGTTGAGCGTGACGTCGCCGTTCGGGCTCTTGATCACGAGCCCGGCGGAGGCGAGCTCGGAAGCGCGGCGCGGGCGCACCAGGAAGGTGACGTCGCGGCCGGCCTGAAGCATCCGGCCACCGAAATAACCGCCGATCGCACCGGCGCCGACCACGAGAACGCGCATGGGAATTTGTCCTTCTTTGTTGTTCGCTGCCCGCGGGCGAATAGCGAATGGGAGTGGCGAATAGATAAGGATGCTGTTCGACTATTCGCTACCCGCTATTGGCCATTCGCTCATCTCACTTTCCCGATACCATTTCCTCGACTTCGCGCAGCTGCTCCTTGCCGAAGAAGATCTCGTTGCCGACGAAGAAGGTCGGCGAGCCGAACGCGCCGCGCTCGACGGCGGATGAGGTATATTCGATCAGCTTGGCCTTCACATCCGCGTCCTGCGCGCGGGCGAACAGTTTTGCAGCGTCAAGGCCGGAGGAGGCGATGGCTTTGCCGGCGACCTCAGGATCGTCCATCTTCTTGGGCTCGACCCACATGTGGTGGAAAGCGGCCTCGATATACTTCTCGAATACACCCTCGAACTGGGCGGCGACCGCCGCGCGCATCAGGTTCAGCGTATTGACCGGGAAAAACGGGTTCCAGGTGTAGGGCTTGACGCCAAAGCGCTTGAGAAAGCGTTCGGTCTCGATCTTCTGAAACTCCGGCTTGTTCTTGACGCCCGCCAGCGTCTCGGCCGGCGACTTGTTGTTGGTGGCCTTGAAAATGCCGCCGAGCAGGATCGGGACATATTCGAACTTGACGCCGGTGCGCTTTTCGATTGCCGGGATCGCTTCATGGCTGAGGAAAGCGTTGGGGCTGCCGAAATCGAACAGGAATTGCGGATTTTGGCTCACGGCAGTCTCTCCCTCGGCTTGTCTCGTTTGGACTTGTTTAGCATGGACCTGCTGTCGCGGGCGCCATCAGTAGAATATGATAATCATCATGTGAGCCGCGGCGCGCGATGTCAAATCAGCCGCTTGATGGTCTGCTTGCGCCATACCAGGGCGTAATAGGCCATCTGCAGCACGAACATGGTTGCGAAGGTGACGGGATAGGCGATCCAGATGCCGCTGACGCCGAGGGCGCGGCTGAGCAGGATCGCGACCGGCACCTCGACCACCGCGATCGCGAGGGTCGAGAGGAACAGCGGCATCCACACCGTGCCGCCGGCGCGCATCGCGCCCGAAAACACCGTCGCCATGCCGAACAGCACCATGCTCCACAGCACGATGTACAAGAGCTGCTGCGCCAGCGCGAGCACGGCATTGTCGACGATGAAGAAGCCCATCAGCGGCCGCGCGAAGAGATAGCCGAGCACGACCAGCCCGCCGGTCAGCGCGAGATTCATCTCGATTCCGGTCCTGACGATGGCGCCGACCCGGGCGGAATCGCCGCGGCCGATCGCCTGCGCGCCGAAGATCGACACCGATATTGCGATCGAGATCGCCGGAAACTGCACATAGCCGATCACCTGGTTGACCGCGCCATAGGCCGCGGTGGCGTCCGAGCCGAAACCGTTGACGAGGCCAAGCAGCACCAGCTCGGCGAGCGAGACCACCACCATGCCGATCGCGGTCGGAATGCCGAGCCGCAACACGATGCGCAGCAGCGCGCCGTTCGGCCGCATCGCGCGCAGGAACGCAGCGTCGAAGGCCAGCGCATGGCGGTGCCGCAGCATATGGACATGCAGCCACAGCAGCGTGACCACGCCCGAGACCGCGGAGGCGACCGCGGCGCTGGCGACGCCGAGCATCGGCAGGCCGAGCCAGCCGCGGATCAGCGCCGGCGTCACCACCAGGCCGACGATGGTCGAGACCGTCAGCGCAACCAGCGGCGTCACGGTGTCGCCGACGCCGCGCATCATCGCCGTCAGCAGCAGGAATGCGAACGTTATGGGCATCGTGATCATCATGATACGAGCATAAGCCACCGCGGCGTCGAGGACGTCGGATGGCGTCGCGAGCGCGATCAAGAGCGGCCGGGCGAACAGGCCGCCGAGGATTGCGATCGCGAGCGCCAGCAGCAGCGTCACGGTCATGGTGGTGCCGGCGACCGCTTTCACCCGGTCGGGCTCGCCGGCGCCCCAGGCCTGGCCGATCATGACCGAGGCGCCGGCGCTGAGGCCGATCACGAAGGAAATGAAGAAGAACATCACCGGAAAGAACACCGAGACGGCGGCGAGCGCCTCGACGCCGATCATCTGGCCGAGATAGACGCCGTTGATGGTGCCGAACAGCGACTGCAGCACGTTGCTGAGCAGCATCGGCGCGAGGAAGGCGAGGAAGGCTTTGCGCAGGGCGGGAGGGTTGGACACGTTAAAATTCCAAAGTGGTACCGAGCTTGTGCGGTTTGGTGAGTAGGTCAGGCAGCACGTACGCTGTCGTCCCTGCGAAAGCAGGGACCCATACTCCGCGGCCTTGCTAAGGGCACGCGGCTAGTTCGACGCGCTGCAATGCTCTTCAGTGGTTATGGGTCCCTGCTTTCGCAGGGACGACATCCCGTTCGAGGTTGCTCATCCAGACTATTCAAAGCGCGTCAGTCCGCTTGATCGCTATAGGCGAGCCGGATCGCGTGATCGCGGATATCGGCTGGCCAGTCCGCGATCAGCGTCGCAAAGCGGCGCCGGTCGTGGGCGAACAGGGCGCGGATCGCATCCTCATAGTTCGGCCGGTTGCCGGCCATGACAGTCATGAAGCGATAGGCGGCGTCCTGCGCGCTGCGCGTGCGGTCCTTGTCGCCGCTTGAGCGCCGCGCCTCGTCGATCAGCTTGCGGATCGCAACCGATGCGCCGCCCTTCTGCTGCGCGAGCCAGTCCCAATGCCGTGGCAACAGCGTGATCTCGCGCGCGACGACGCCAAGCTTCGGTCGACCGGGCCCGCGCGGCGCGGTCGGCGCCGCCGGCTCCCCGTCGGGCGGAGGCGCGAGCTTCGGCAGGCGGCCCAGCACGTCGTCGACCGAGCCGCGAAAATCGATATCGACCAGCGCCGAGGTGCGGCCGTTGAACACCAGGATCGCGGCGTCCTTGCGCTGGTCGAGGTGTTGCTTGGCGGTGCGCGCAACCTCCGGGAGGTCGCCGGCCCCGATGCGGTGCTCGCCTTCGAAGGCGACATAGGCAGGATTCATGGTAGACCTCTCCGATTGCGCGACCTATTGCCCGGGTAATCATTAGCAATCACGGCGCGTGGATCTCGATTTTCGTGTTGCCGGCTGGCGCCAAACGCCGTCCATTTCAGAGGATGCCCATGCTGACGGTTCATCACCTCAACAATTCCCGCTCGCAGCGCGTGCTGTGGCTGCTCGAGGAATTGGGTGTGCCCTACGAGATCGTGCGCTATCAGCGGCAGCCCGACATGCGGGCGCCGAAGGAGCTGCGCGCGATCCATCCGCTCGGCAAGTCGCCCGTCGTCACCGACAACGGCCACACGATCGCGGAATCCGGCGCGATCCTCGAATACATCATCGCGACCTACGGCAACGGGCGCCTGATCCCGCCGGCCGATACGCCGGAGCGGCTGCGCTACACCTATTGGCTGCACTACGCCGAGGGTTCGGCGATGACGCCGCTGCTGCTGAAGCTCCTGTTCACGCTGATGCCGAAGCGCGCGCCGGCGCTGCTGCGGCCCCTGGTGCGCAAGGTGTCGAACACGGCGCTGTCGACGCTGGTCAATCCGCAGCTCAAGCAGCACATGGCCTATTGGGAAGGCGAGCTCGGCAAGAGCGAATGGTTCGCCGGCAGCGAGTTTTCCGGCGCCGACATCCAGATGAGCTTCCCGCTGGAGGCTGCCGCGGCGCGCGGCGGGCTCGAGGACGGCCATCCCAGGTGCGTCGCATTCCTCGAGCGCATCCACGCCCGCCCGGCCTATGCACGAGCGCTGGAGAAGGGCGGTCCGTATCAAGTCGGCCGGTAAATTCGCGGTCATAACAGCGGCTCGGGTTTCGATGCTGCTATTTTTTATCCGGGTAATATTGCTTTGTCAATAATGCCCGGGTATAAATAGCGTGCCTGGACCATTGGAGCCGCCGTGAAGATCGAGGACCGCAAGCAAGCCATCGCCGACTACAAGAAACGCGCTGCTGTCGCCGGCGTGTTCGCGATCCGCTGCCGCGCGACCGGCGAAGTCTGGGTCGGGCAGGCGCTCGATCTCGACAAGATCGAGAACCGCATCTGGTTCACGCTGCGGATGGGCAGCCATCGCAACGCGGAGCTGCAGCGCGCCTGGACGGCCCACGGCGCGGATCATCTCTCGCTCGAAACGCTGGAGCGGATCGAGGACGAGGAGCTTGCCTATGTGCGCGATACGCTGCTGAAGGAGCGCGTGCAGCATTGGCGCGCAGAGCTGAATGCGTTCGCGGTGTAGCCTAGTGTGACGGCAGCGGCTGCACGGTGACGCCGGGCGGCGGCACGTCGTCGTCGGGCACGAAGAAATCCGACATCAGCGGCACCGAGGGATCGACGCGGTAGCGCTCGAAGTCGCGCACGCCATTGGCATAGAGCACCTTGTCGTCGATGCAGAAATGCCCGGTGAATTCGCGCGACGGCCGGGTGATGATCGCGTAGGCCGCATCGCCCATGATCTCGGGCGTGCGCCTCGCCCTCATCATGGCATCGCCGCCGAGCAGGTTGCCGACTGCGGCGGTCGCGATCGTGGTGCGCGGCCACAGCGCGTTGACGGCAACTCCGGCCGATTTCAATTCGCCCGCCAGTCCAAGCACGCACATGCTCATGCCGAACTTCGCCATCGTGTAGGCGGTCGAGTGCTCGAACCATTTCGTCTTCATGTCGAGCGGCGGCGACAGCATCAGGATGTGCGGATTCTCCGCCTTCTTCAGGTGCGGGATGCAGTATTTCGACACCATGAAGGTGCCGCGGGTGTTGATACCAATCATCAGGTCGAACCGCTTCATGTCGGTTGCCTGCGAATTGGTCAGGCTGATGGCGCTGGCATTGTTGACGCAGACGTCGATGCCGCCGAACTCGGCGACGGTCTGCTCGATCGCCGCCACCACCTGCGCCTCGTCCCTGATGTCGCAGAGCACCGGCATCGCCTTGCCGCCGGCGGCGCGGACCTCGTCGGCGGCGGTGTAGATCGTGCCCTTCAGCTTCGGATGCGGCTCGGCGGTCTTCGCCGCGATCGCGACATTGGCGCCGTCACGCGCAGCGCGCAGCGCGATCGCCAGCCCGATGCCGCGGCTCGCGCCCGAGATGAACAGCGTTTTGCCCTTGAGCGATGTCATGAGACGGCTCCTCTTTAGTTAGGGACGCACACTATCAGGGCTCCCTCCCCCCTTGCGGGGGAGGGTTGGGGAGAGGGGTAAGCCACACACACTGCCTTCGCGGCTACCCCTCTCCCTAACCCTCCCCCGCAAGGGGGGAGGGGACGACCGAGCAAGCGGCGCAGCCACAGCCCTACCTCACCGCCTACCCATCCGCATGCAGCACGCGCCCGCGCGTTTCCGGCAGCGCGTAGGCGGCGAGGAAGAACACGCCGTAGGCCGCCACCGCGAAGATCGCGATCGCGTTGGCGAGCGTGGTCGTGGTCGACAGCGCGCCGACCAGGAACGGGAACAGCGCGCCGATGCCGCGGCCGAAATTGTAGCAGAAGCCCTGGCCGGAGCCACGCAGCCGGGTCGGATACAGTTCGGTCAGGAACGCGCCCATGCCGGAGAAATAGCCCGAGGCAAAGAAGCCGAGCGGAAAGCCCAGCACCCACAGCACCTCGTTGGACAGCGGCAGCTGGGTGTAGAGCAGCACCACCGCGATGGCGCCGATCGAGAAGATCAGGAACAGATTGCGCCGGCCGATCCGGTCGGCGAGCCAGGCACCGACCAGATAGCCGATGAACGAGCCGATGATCAGCGTCGCGAGATAGCCGGTCGAGCCGACCACGGAGAGCTTGCGCTCGGTGGTGAGGAAGCGCGGCACCCAGAAGGTGATGGCGTAGTAGCCGCCCTGCATGCCGGTGCCGACCAGCGACGCCAGCAGCGTGGTCTTCAGGATCGGCCCGTGGAAGATCTCCCACAACTTGGCGGGGCCGCTGCCCGAGGCCTGCGCCTGCGCCATGGTCGCTGCGGAGATTTCCGGCTCGGTGACGTAGCGGCGCAGATAGAACACCAGCAGTGCCGGCAGCGCGCCGATCACGAACATCCAGCGCCAGGCGTTCTCCGCCGGCAGCACCGAGAACAGGATCGCCTGCGCCAGCACCGCGAGGCCCCAGCCGACCGCCCAGCCCGACTGCACCGAGCCGACCGCGCGTCCGCGATATTGCGGCCGGATCGCCTCGCCGATTAGCACCGCGCCGGCCGCCCATTCGCCGCCGAAGCCGAGGCCGAGCAGTGCGCGGGCAATCAGAAGCTGGTCGAAATTCTGCACCAATGCGCAGACCAGCGAGAAGAACGAGAACCAGACGATGGTGAGCTGCAGCGTCTTCACCCGCCCGATGCGGTCGGACAGATAGCCGCCGAGCCAGCCGCCGACGGCGGACGCCAGCAGCGTCACCGTGCCCGCAAGGCCTGCGGTGCCGGGGTCAACTTTCCATAGCGTGATGATGGTGCCGATCACCAGCGGATAGATCATGAAATCCATGCCGTCGAGCGTCCAGCCCGACGCGCAGGCCCAGAACGTGCGCCGCTCCTGCAGGTTCATGTCGCGATAGAAGGCGAGGAGGCTGGTATCCTCGATCTCTGCAACTTCCATCGGTTTGGATTCGGCCGTGCTCATGCGCGTTCCCCGGAGAAATCTTTCACCGGCTCTTTGCGATCCGCGGCCGGAATTACGCGGACCGCCAATCTATCGCGATGTTGCAGGTGGGGCAAAGGCGGGTTTGCGCGGCCCTTAGAATGGGATGAAGTTAGATTGAATCGGATTGGCCCCAAGCACGCTCACCTCTCCCCGACGGGGAGAGGTCGATTTGCGCAGCAAATCGGGTGAGGGGCTGCGGCTCCAACGAGAGAGCGGAACCCCTCACCCGGCGCTACGCGCCGACCTCTCCCAAGGGAGAGGTGAGCCTCCACTGCCACTCCGGCTCAACCGATCCCATCATGCTTTAGTATCCCGCGGCCTCGGAGCCGCGCGTGCGCGGATCGGGCGCGCCGAGCAGACCGTTGGTCGTAACGAGGATCGAGTTCGCGGAGGAGTAGCCGAGCGGCTCGACCAGTTTGTGGCCCTTGGCTTTCAGCTCGGTCAGCACCGCGTCGGGAAAACCGCGCTCGATCCGGACCTCGTCGGGCAGCCATTGATGGTGCATGCGGGGCGCGGCGACCGCGGCCGCGACGTCCATCTTGTAGTCGATCACGTCGACGATGATCTGCGTCACGGCGGAGATGATGCGGCTGCCGCCGGGCGAGCCCGTCACCAGCACCGGCTTGCCGTCTTTCAGCACGATGGTCGGCGACATCGACGACAGCGGGCGCTTGCCGGGCCCCGGCAGATTGGCCTCGAAGCCGACCAGGCCGAAAGCATTGGAGGCGCCGGGCGCGGCGGTGAAATCGTCGAGCTCGTTGTTGAGCAGCACGCCGGTGCCGTCGGCGACGAGGCCGACGCCGTAGGGGAAGTTCAGCGTATAGGTGTTGCTGACGGCGTTGCCGCCGGCATCGACGACCGAATAATGCGTGGTGTTGTCGCCCTCGTGCGGCTGCTTCGCGTTGCGCACATCGGTCCAGGGCGTGGCGCGGGCAAGATCGATGGTCGCGCGCTGTTTGGCGGCATAGTCCTTGTCGATCAAGAGCTGCGTCGGCGCGTCGACGAAAGCGGGATCGCCGAGATAGCGCGCGCGATCGGCATAGGCCCGCTTCATCGCCTCGATCATCACATGCAGCGAGGCGGCCGAGCCCTGCTTCATGTCGGACATCGGAAAGCCTTCGAGGATGTTGAGGATCTCGAGCAGCACGACGCCGCCGGAGGAGGGTTGCGGCATCGACACGATGTCGTAGCCGCGATAGCTGCCGCGGATCGGCGTGCGGATCACCGGCTGGTAGGATTTCAGATCCTCGAGCGTGAAGATGCCGCCGGCATTCTTGATGCCGCTGACGAGCTTCTCGGCGACGGCGCCTTGGTAGAAGCCGCGCGGGCCCTGTTCGGCAATATCAGTCAATACGCCGGCGAGATCGCCCTGGATCAGGCGGTCGCCCTCGCGCAGCGGCGTGCCGTCGGCGTGCGAGAACGTCCTGGCCGAATTCGGCCAGCGCGACATGCGGCGATACATGTCGTTCAGCGTGTCGGATGTGTCGTCGGTGACGATGAAGCCGTCGCGCGCGAGGTCGATCGCGGGCTTGAGGATCTGCGCCAGCGTGAACTTGCCGGAGCCGTATTTCTCCAGCGCCAGCGCGAGGCCCGCGACCGTGCCGGGCACGCCGATCGCGAGCGCGGAGTTGCGCGACTTGTCGGGATCGGGCTTGCCGTCGGCGTTCAGGAACATGTCGCGGGTGGCGGCCTGCGGCGCAGTCTCGCGATAGTCGATCGCGACATCCTCATTGTGGCCAGCGAGATGGATCACCATGAAACCGCCGCCGCCGATATTGCCGGCGCGCGGATAGGTCACCGCCATCGCAAAGCCGGTGGCGACCGCGGCGTCGACCGCGTTACCGCCCTGTCGCAGGATGTCGGCGCCAACTTGCGCAGCCAGCTTCTCCTGCGCCACCACCATGCCGTTTTCGGCGCGAATGCTGCGAATCGTGTCCGCGGCTGAAGGTTCATAGAAGCGGCGCTGGACCTGGCCGAGGGCCGGCGTCGCGATACCAATCACCAGGAGAGCGGCAAACAGCCGTCGCGACATCGTTGCCGTCAGCGCCATCGAAATGTCCTGCCCTGTTCATCGCCGTATCAGTCAAACCGGCTCATGCTATATGGGAGCGGATTGGAGCGGCAAAAGCCTGCCTGTGGTTTCGAGTTGGGGAATATCTTTCGCGATGACGGCAACAATGCAGACGGGCGCCGGTGACGCGAAGGCCTCCACCAAGGTTTATCCTGGCCGCGCCGCTGTCGTCAGCTGGATCTTCTTCGACTGGGCCGCGCAGCCTTATTTCACGCTGATCACGACCTTCGTGTTCGCGCCTTATTTCGCGAGCTTCGTCGCGCCCGATGCCGCGAGCGGCCAGGCGCTGTGGGGCTTTGCCACCGCGGCCGCGGGACTTGCGATCGCGCTGCTGTCGCCGGTGCTGGGGGCGATCGCCGATGCCAGCGGCCGGCGCAAGCCGTGGATCGCCGGCTTCGGTGCGCTGCTCGTGATCGGGGCCAGCGCGATGTGGATCGGCAAGCCCGGCAATCCCGACATCATCCCCATGCTGCTGCTCGCCTATGCGATCGCGAGCGTCGGCGTCGAGTTCGCGACCGTGTTCAACAATGCGATGATGCCGACCCTGGTGCCGCCGGCCCGGATCGGGCGGCTGTCAGGCACCGGCTGGGCCACCGGCTATGTCGGCGGCATCCTGAGCCTTGTGCTGGTGCTTGGATTCCTCGCCGCCAATGCCGAGACCGGCAAAACGCTGTTCGGTTTCACGCCGCTGTTCGGTCTCGATCCCACCATGCATGAAGGCGACCGCATCACCGGGCCGCTGACCGGGCTTTGGTTCATCATCTTCGTGACACCGATGTTCCTGTTCACGCCGGATTATCCGACGAAGCGTCCGATCCGCGCGGCGCTCGGCGAAGGCCTGCGCGAGCTCAGGGAATCGTTGTCGAGCCTGCCGAAGCAGAAGTCACTGGCGCGGTTCCTGCTGGCGAACATGATCTACACCGACGGGCTGGTCTCGCTGTTCGCGTTCGGCGGCATCTATGCCGCCGGCACGTTCGGCTGGGACACGATCCGGATCGGCACCTTCGGCATCATCCTCGCTGTGGCCGGCACGTTCGGCGGCTGGATCGGCGGCAAGCTCGACGATGCGTTCGGGCCGAAGCGCGTGATCACCGGTAGTCTCGTGATCCTGCTGTTTGCGATCGTCGTGATCCTCACCGTGAACAAGGATTCCATCCTGTTCATCCAGGTCGCGCCGCCGGTGCCCGGCGGTCCGTTGTTCGCGGGCGCCGCCGAGCGCGCTTACATCGTGCTGGGCTGCCTGATCGGCGCCACCGGCGCGCCACTGCAGGCAGCGTCGCGCTCGCTCCTGATTCGCCTCGCGCCGAAGGATCGCATCGCGCAGTATTTTGGCTTGTTCGCGCTCACCGGCAAGGTGACGTCGTTCATCGGCCCGCTCCTGATCGGCGCGATCACCGCGGCAACCGCAAGCCAGAAGGCCGGCATGGCGGTGCTGGTGGCGTTCTTCGTGGCGGGGCTGGCGCTATTGGCGAAGGTGCGGGAGTAACCACCGCCGTCGTCCCGGCGAAGGCCGGCAACTGTTATGTTGGTTTGGTCTGCAGGTACGGCTTTCGGTCTCGCATCATGGCAT